>NZ_JBYTAG010000103.1:0-17298 GCF_058787995.1 Cupriavidus sp. FW305-27 | reverse complement strand
GTGCGGGGGGAAGAGGTGGGCCAGGGGCCGGGGCTACCCGCGGGCGGGTGGCGGCGTGCCGGCGCGGCAGGGCGCGCGCGGCGCAAGGGCAGAGCGGCTAGCGCTCGGAGTGGCTGCTGTGGCGGAACAGGCCCGGCACCAGGCGCAGCAGCGCCTCGCGGTCCTCGCCCTGGGTGTGGTTCAGTGCGTGGGTGGGGCCATGCAGGAACTTGCGGGTCAGCGCACCGGAGAGGGCCTCCAACACGGCTTCGGGGTCGTCGCCGCGTGCCAGCATGCGGCGCGCGCGTTCCAGCTCGGCCTGGCGGATGGCTTCGCCGCTGGTCTGCAGTTCGCGGATGACCGGCACCACGCTGCGGGTTTCCAGCCAGTGCATGAAGTTCTGCACCCGGCTTTCGATGATGGCCTCGGCCTGCGCCACCGCGGCCTGGCGCATCGCATTGCCTTCACGCACGATCGCGCCGAGATCGTCGACGGTGTACAGGAAGACGTCGTCCAGGCGCGCGACTTCGGGCTCGACGTCGCGCGGCACGGCCAGGTCGACCATCATGATGGGGCGGTGCTTGCGGCGCTTGACCGCGCGCTCCACCGCGCCCAGGCCGATGATCGGCAGCGAGCTGGCGGTGCAGGACACCACGATATCGAACTCATGCAGGCGCTCGCCCAGGTCGGTCAGGCGGATCGCGTTGGCGGTCAGGCCCTGGCCGGAGAGCTGCTCGGCGAGCTTTTCGCCGCGTTCCACGGTGCGGTTGGCCACCACGATCTGGCGCGGCTGCTGCGCGGCGAAGTGCGTGGCGCACAGTTCGATCATCTCGCCCGCGCCGATAAACAGCACACGCTGGGTCGAGACGCTTTCAAAGATCCGCTGCGCCAGCCGCACCGCGGCTGCGGCCATCGATACCGAATGCGCGCCGATCTCGGTCTGGCCGCGCACTTCCTTGGCCACCGCGAAGGTGCGCTGGAACAGCTGGTTCAGGTACGTGCCCAGCGAGCCGGCCTCGCCGGCGGTGCGCACGGCGTCCTTGAGCTGGCCCAGGATCTGGGTCTCGCCCAGCACCATCGAATCCAGCCCGCTGGCCACGCGGAAGGCATGGCGCACGGCTTCGGACTGCGGCAGCGCGTACAGGTGCGGCGCCAGTTCGCCGGCGGGCACGTTGTGGTGCTGCGACAGCCAGCGCAGGGTGTGCTCGAAACCATCCGTGCCCGGCGTCAGGACGTCGGTCGCGCAGTAGATCTCGGTGCGGTTGCAGGTGGACAGGATGGCGGCTTCGGTGCCGCTGCGCCCCGACAGGTGGGAGCGCAGCGCACCCAGCGCGGGCTTGATCTGCTCGAGCGGAAACGCCACCCGCTCGCGCAGCGAGACAGGTGCCGTTGTGTGATTGATGCCGATCGCGAGCAGTTGCATTTGTAGGGGACGGGTACGGTCCGGAGCGTGGCCGGACCGGATGCCATTATACCGCCGGGATCGCTAATTGCAGGCGCTGGGCCATCCGGGGCCGGGCGGGGGCATGGCAGCGGCTCCGGATTGCAGTATCGTTACGCCGCAGCCCCTGCGGCTGTGATGCTGACAACACAGGAGAAGCGGATGCTGGGCACCTTGATCGTGGGTTTGCTGGTGGGGCTGGCGGCGCGCCGGCTGCATCCGGCAGGGCGCGTGGTGACCCTGCCGGCCGCGCTGGTGCTGGGTGCGGCGGGTGCGGCGGGCGCTTTCTATGGCGGCCGGGCCTTGCACCTGTTTATCGACGGGCAGCTCAGCAGCTGGCTGGCGGTGATCGCCGGCTCGGCGCTGCTGGTGGGGGCCTGGGGCGCGCTGCGGCCGCGCGGGCGGTAAGAACAGAACTGACCGCGGCGGCGGGAATCCGCTCGCCGCTTGATCGCGATCAGAAGCGGACCGGCGTTTGAACAGTGTCGGCCTTGGCTCTTCCGGCCAGCAGCCGGCGCAGCACGCCACTGGAATAGTGACTGGCCACATCCTTCAGGAATGCCGCGAAGTCCACATGGGCGCTATCGTCGGCCCGGTCCGAAATGGTCCGCATCACGGCATACGGCACGCCGTATTCATGGCAGACCTGCGCCACCGCGGCGCCTTCCATTTCCACCGCCAGCAATCCGGGCAGCCGCTCACGCAACTCCGTCACCGCCGCCGGTGAGCCGATGAACTGGTCGCCGCTGGCGATCATTCCGTGGTGCAGCGCCGGCGCGGCTACGCCGAATCGTTCCAGCACCTCGCGCGGCACTTCGGCAGGCAGGTCCAGCTGCAGAAATTCGCGCGCGGCGGCTTCCAGCTCGGCGGTCAGCGCCGGGTCGGCCGGGAACTCGGCACGGTCCAGCAGCGGCACTTCATGGCGGCCGAAGAACGGACGTGCGTCGAGGTCATGCTGGATGGTGCGGTCGGCGATGACGATGTCGCCGACATTGGTGCCGGCGCCAATGCCCCCGGCCAGCCCGGTGAAGACGATCTGCGTCGCGCCGAACTCGCGGATCAGCGTGACCGTGGTCGCCGACGCCGCCACCTTGCCCATGCGCGCCAGCACCAGCACGCACGGCTGCCCGAGCAGCTGGCCGGCATAGTAGTCGCGCATGCCGATGGTGCGCACCGTGGCGCGGCTGTCGTCATGGCGCATGGCGGCCACCAGGCCATCGACTTCATCATGGATGGCGGCAAGGATTCCGAGAGTCATGGAGCGGGCGCAGGACGAGAAAACCACAGCATACCGGCCCGCGCAGGCCGGGCATAGATCAGAGCGCGACCGCACCGCACCCTCCCACGGAACAGGTGCGGCCCCCGCGCCGCTTTGCTAAAGTCCCCGTCATCTCGGCACGTAAGGACACTTACATGCAAGGCACACCCACCGTAGCCACCGGCGAACGGCGCGCCATCCGCCGGGCACTGGCCGACTGGCGCGCACTGGGGCGCCTGGACGCGGCCGGCGTCACTGCGCCGTGGGCGCGCACCGAGCCCGTCGCCACCGACTGGCGCCGCTGGCTGGACACGGCGCTGATGGCGCTGGGCACCGCACTGCTGTGCGCGGGCGTGATCGTGTTCTTCGCCTTCAACTGGCAGGATCTCCACAAGTTTTCCAAGTTCGGCCTGCTGGCCGGCGCGCTCACGCTGCTCGCCGCCTTTGCCTGGCTGCGTCCGGCTGGCGACACCGCGGGCCGGGCCGCGCTGGGCGGCGCGCAGGTCGTCGCCGGCGTGCTGCTTGCGGTGATCGGGCAGACCTACCAGACCGGCGCCGACGCGTGGCAGCTGTTTGCGCTATGGGCGTTGCTGGCGGTGCCCTGGGCGCTGGCGGCGTGCGCCGCACCGCACTGGTGGCTGGTAATCGTGGTCGGCAACGTGGCGTTGCTGCGCTATTTCAGCATCCGCTTCGGTGTCGAAGGCGTGTTCGCGCTGCTGTTCGATACGCGCCATATACGCACCGCCACGCTGGCGCTGCTGGGCGCGGTGGTGCTGCAACTGGCGCTGTGGCAGCTGCTGTGCGCGCGGGCGCCGGCGCTGGGCTTCCGTGGGCAGACCGGCAGCCGCATGCTGGCCGCAATGGCCTGCGTGCACGCCGGCTCGCTCGGGCTGGCCAGCCTGCTGGACAGCCATTTCGACGGCGCTGCATTTGCGCTGGCGGTGGTGGTCCTGGCCGCCCTGGTCTGGTGGTTCCGCCAGCGCGTCTTCGACATCGTGGTGCTGAGCCTGGCCTGCCTGACCGGCATCGTGCTGGCGGTGGCCGGCATCGCCAAGGTGCTGTTCGAGGGCAAGGACGATTTCGGCGCCTTCCTGCTGCTCGGGCTGGTGACCATCGGCCTTGCCGCCGGCGCGGCCGCCTGGCTGATGCGTGCCTGGCGCGGCCAACTGGAGCAGGCATGACGACCGAACTGCAGACCGGGCAACGCCTCTGGCAGGACCTCGCCGCACGCGGCGAGGTACAGGGCGAGCGGCCCGACCACACCCACACCCCCTGGGCCGTGCGCTGCCTGATGGGCGCGGCCGGCTGGCTCGGTGCCTTGTTCTTCCAGCTCTTCCTGGTCGGCACGGTCTTCGTCGCCGCGCGCGAGAACGGCATTGCCATGGCGGTGACCGGCCTGGCCATGATCGCACTGGCCGCGCTGCTGTACTGGCGTGGCGGCGGCATTGCCGCGGGGCAATTCGCGCTGGCCGTGAGCCTGAGCGGGCAGGGCATGGCCGTGTTCGGGCTGGTCGAGGCCCTGGGCTTCACGCGCGTCACCGAGAGCGCAGGCTTCTGGGCCGGGCTGGCACTGTTCGAGGCCGCGCTCGCCTTGCTGGTCCCGAACCGGCTGCACCGGCTGCTGTGCGCGGTGGGCGCATGGATCGGGCTGGCAGGCGCCGTGCATCTCGTCCTGGCCGGCAGCGAGCCGGACGACTGGCTGTTGCTGACGTGGTCCCTCGGCTGGCTGGTGCCGCTCGGCTGCGCGCTGGTGACGGGTTTCACGCTGGCCGAAGCACGCCTGTGCGCGGCCGGCCGCCACACGCTGCTGGAACCGCTGGCCGACGCGACGCTGCTGTTCACGCTGGCCGTCGCACTGGTCGTCACCGGCATGAGCCATCCGCTGGCCTGGCTGGGCGGCCCGGAAGCCGGACGCATCCCGCTCGCGCACTGGGTCGCGGGCGGGCTGGCCACAGTGGTGCTGGCTGGCTTCGCGCTCGCCGAATGCCGCCGGCTGGCGCTCAGCCCCGCCCTGCAGGGCGCCGTCCTTGCCGGCGTGGCGGCCTTCGGCGCGCTGATGGCGGCCGCGCCCGCGGTCGTGGCAGGAGTTCTCGCGCTCGGCCTGGCGTTGCGCCGCGCGTCGATGCCGTGGCTGGGCCTGGGCATCGCCAGCATCGCTGTCGGCTTTATCTGGTACTACAGCGCGCTGCACTGGACCCTGCTGGCCAAGTCCGCCACGCTCGCCGTGGCCGGTGCACTGTTGCTGGCCGGCCGCTACCGGCTGCTGCGCACCCGCACCGGCAAGGAGGCCGCATGAAACGCTGGATCCTGATCGCCTGGGCCCTGACGCTGGCACTCGCCGCCGCCGGCATCGCAGGCAAGGAGCGCCTGCTGGCACGCGGTGAGACCGTCTACCTCAAGCTCGCCCCGGTCGACCCGCGCTCGCTGTTACAGGGCGACTACATGGCGCTGAACTTTGACATCGGCAACCAGATCCGCACCGCTCAGACGCAGGACGACCGGCCACCCCGCGACGGCGTGGCCGTGATCCGCCGCGATGAACAGGGCGTGGCCAGCTTCGTGCGCGTACACGGCGGCGAGCCGCTGGCGGCAGGGGAGCAGTTGCTGCGCTACCAGGTCGCCCGCTCGAACTGGGGCGGCACGCGGGTGCAGGTGTCGACCGATGCGTATTTCTTCCAGGAGGGGCAGGGCGAGCGGTTTGCGCAGGCGCAGTATGGGGAATTCCGCGTGGGGGCGGACGGGCAGGCGCTGCTGGTGGGGTTGCGGGGGAAGGGGATGGAGAGGCTGTGAGGCGAAAGTGATGTCCCCCGGCCCAAAGAAAAAGCCACCGCATGCGGTGGCTTTTTCATGACGTCTGGCGGTCTTAGACGTTGAACAGGAAGTTCATCACATCCCCATCCTTCACCACATACTCCTTGCCTTCCGCCCGCATCTTGCCGGCTTCCTTCGCGCCGGTCTCACCCTTGAAGCTGATGAAGTCTTCATAGGCGATGGTCTGCGCGCGGATAAAGCCGCGTTCGAAGTCGGTGTGGATCACGCCGGCTGCCTTGGGGGCGGTGTCGCCGACGTGGATGGTCCAGGCGCGCACTTCCTTGACGCCGGCGGTGAAGTAGGTCTGCAGGCCGAGCAGCTTGAAGCCGGCACGGATCACACGGTCCAGGCCGGGCTCTTCCATGCCCAGGTCGGCCAGGAATTCGGCCTTGTCGGCATCGTCCAGGTCGGCGATCTCGGCTTCGATGGCGGCGCAGACGGACACCACGGGGGAATTGGTCAGCTTGGCGTACTCGCGCACGGCGTCCAGGTGCGGGTTGTTCTCGAAGCCGTCTTCACGCACGTTGGCGACATACATGGTCGGCTTGGCGGTGATCAGGCAGAACGGCCGGATGGCTTCCCACTCTTCGGGCGCCAGGTCCAGGGTGCGCACGGCCTTGGCCTGGTCCAGCACGGCTTGCGCCTTTTCCAGCACGGCGACCAGGCGCTGAGCTTCCTTGTCGCCGGCGCGGGCCGGCTTGATGTAGCGGGCCAGGGCCTTCTCGACGGTGGCCAGGTCGGCCAGCGCGAGTTCGGTGTTGATCACTTCGATGTCCGACAGCGGGTCCACCTTGCCGGCAACGTGGATGACGTTATCGTCCTCGAAGCAGCGCACCACGTGGGTGATGGCGTCGCATTCGCGGATATTGGCCAGGAACTGGTTGCCCAGGCCTTCACCCTTGGAGGCGCCCGCCACCAGGCCGGCGATATCGACGAACTCGACCGTGGCCGGCAGCACGCGCTCCGGCTTGACGATCTCCGCCAGCTTGGCGAGCCTCGGATCCGGCACTTCGACCACGCCCACATTGGGTTCGATGGTGCAGAACGGGTAGTTTTCGGCGGCGATGCCGGCCTTGGTCAGGGCATTGAACAGCGTGGACTTGCCGACGTTGGGCAGGCCGACGATGCCGCATTGGAGGCTCATGGTAGAAGGCGGGAAATTGCAAAACCCGTATTCTAGCGGATGGGGGCCTCGCCATCGGCCGGGTTGAGCCGGCGTGGGGCGGGGCCAGGAGTGACGTGGCTATAATCCAGCCATGACCCGATCCCACGCGTCCGCGCGCCCGTCTGCGCGCAACTCCTCCGCTTTCCAGGTTGCTGTCGTCGGCGGCGGCATCGTCGGCAAGTCCTGCGCGCTGCTGCTGGCCCAGCAGGGCATGGACGTGGCGCTGGTCGCGCCCAGGCCGCCCCGCGCCAGCGGCCGCACGGCGGCGGGGCCGGATGACTGGGACAGCCGTATCTACGCCTTCTCGGCCAGCTCGCAGGCGCTGCTGGAGCGCATGCGGGTGTGGGAGGCGCTGGACCCGGCGCGGATCCAGCCGGTGCGCGACATGCGCGTGTTCGGCGATGTCAGCGCGGCCGAGACCTCGCCCAGCCTGGACGGGGACCTGCATTTCTCGGCCTACGCGGCCGCGGTGCCGCAGCTGGCGTGGATCATCGAATCCAGCCACGTCGAGCGCGATCCTGACGGCGTCACGCTGACCCTGGGCAATGGCGAGAAGCTGCGCACGGCCTGCGTGGTCGGTGCCGACGGCGCGCGCTCCTGGCTGCGCCAGCAATGCCACATCGGCGTCAGCACGCGCAAGTACCGCCAGCTGGGCGTGGTCGCCAATTTCGCCTGCGAGCGCCCGCACCAGGAAACCGCGTGGCAGTGGTTCCTGGGCGCGCCCGAAAAGCTGATGGCCGACGAGGAACCCGCCAACGGCGAAGTGCTGGCGCTGCTGCCGCTGCCGGACAACCATGTGTCGATGGTCTGGGCCGCCGAAGAGGCCCACGCGCGCGAGCTGCTGGCGCTGTCGCCCGAGGCGCTCGCCGCCACGGTGATGCAGGGCGCCAGCGGCGCGGTCGGCGCGCAGTTCGGCGCGCTGCGCTGCGTGACCCCGGCGCAGGGCTTCCCGCTGGTGCTGCAGCGTGCCGACCAGTTCGTGCAGCCGCACGTGGCGCTGGTGGGCGACGCCGCCCACGTGTTGCATCCGCTGGCCGGCCAGGGCATGAACCTGGGCCTGCGCGACGTCGCGGAACTTGGCCGCGTGATGGCCGACAAAGAACCTTTCCGCAGCGAGGGCGACCTGCGCTTGCTGCGCCGCTACGAGCGCGCCCGCGCCACCGATTTGCTTGCGCTGACCGCGGCCACCGACGGACTGCACCGGTTGTTCTCGTTGCCGGGCGGCGTCGCGCGCGTGGTGCGCAACACCGGCATGCGCGCGGTCGGCGGCCAGTCCTTGCTCAAGCGCTTCCTGATCGCGCGCGCGCTTGGCTGACCGCGGCCGCGCCAACGTTCCGATCCCTTTACCGAATACTCTGGAGTCCACATGTTCCCATTCCTGCGCCGCCGCCCCGCCATGAGCGCCGCGATCACCGCCATCGCCGGCGGGCTGGCCGCGGCGGGCTTCGCGCTGCATGCCATGGCCGCGGGCGAGCCCGGCACCGACCGCATCAAGGAGTCGCTGCAGAAGATGGTGGGCGGCCGTGCTGAAGTGAAGAGCGTGAGCAAGACCCCGGTGCCGGGCCTGTTCGAGGCCAATATCGGCGGGCAGGTGGTCTACACCGACGCCTCGGGCCGCTACATCCTGAACGGCGAGATGATCGACACCCGCACCGGCACCAACCTGACCGAGGAGCGGCTGGCCGAGATCAACCGCATCAAGTGGTCGGACCTGCCGCTGGCGCGCGCGATCAAGTGGACCAAGGGCGATGGCAGCCGCCAGGTGGCGGTGTTCTCCGACCCCAACTGCGGCTATTGCAAGCGCATCGAGCAGACCTTCCAGCAGATGGACAACATCACCGTGTACACCTTCCTGTACCCGGTGCTGTCGCCGGATTCCGAAACCAAGGCCAAGCAGGTCTGGTGCGCGTCCGACCGCACCAAGGCCTGGCGCGACTGGATGCTCAAGCAGGTGGCGCTGACCGGCAACGGCAGCTGCAAGACCCCGCTGGAAGAAAACCTGGCATTGGGCCACAGCATGAACGTGACCGGCACTCCGGCGGTGTTCTTCACCGACGGCACCCGCATTCCCGGCGCGGCGGATGTCGCCACGCTGGAACGCAAGCTCGCCAGCATCAAGAAATAAGCGCGCGCCGGACCTGTACCGGCCCGATCGACGGCCGGACTTGTCCGGCCGTTCTGCATTCTGCCTTTTCCCTGATTCCATGCGATCGCCGGCAGGCGACAAAGGAGACACCATGACCTTCCAGGCATTGCTGCTGACCCAGGCCGACGGCGCCACCCAGGCCAGTATCGCCACGCTCGACGACGCGCAGCTGCCCGCCGACGGCGACGTGCTGGTTGCCGTCGACTACTCCACCATCAACTTCAAGGACGGGCTGGCGATCACGGGCCGCTCGCCGGTGGTGCGCAAGTGGCCGATGGTGGCGGGCATCGACGGCGCCGGCACGGTGCTGGAATCCGCGCACCCGCGCTGGAAGGCAGGCGACAAGGTAGTGCTCAACGGCTACGGCGTGGGCGAGACGCATTGGGGCTGCCTTGCGCAGCGCGCGCGCCTGAAGGGCGACTGGCTGGTGCGCCTGCCCGGCGCCTTCACCACGCGCCAGGCCATGGCGATCGGCACCGCGGGCTATACCGCGATGCTGTCGGTGCTGGCGCTGGAGCGCGGCGGCGTCGACGGCCCGGTGCGCCCCGGCGATGGCGAGGTGCTGGTGACCGGCGCCTCCGGCGGGGTGGGGACGGTGGCGATCTCGCTGCTGAGCAAGCTTGGCTACAAGGTGGTGGCCTCGACCGGCAAGACCCGGGAGGCGGATTTCCTGAAGGCGCTGGGCGCCGATGACGTGATCGACCGTGCTGAGCTGGGCGTACCCGGCAAGCCGCTGCAAAAGGAGCGCTGGGCCGCGGTGGTCGACTCGGTCGGCTCGCACACGCTGGTCAATGCCTGCGCCCAGGTGCGCTACGGCGGCGTGGTGACGGCGTGCGGGCTGGCGCAGGGCCTTGACTTCCCGGGGTCGGTGGCGCCGTTCATCCTGCGCGGCATCACCTTGCACGGCATCGACAGTGTGATGGCGGCGATGCCGCTGCGCGAGCAGGCCTGGCAGCGCCTGGCCGGCGACCTGGAGCCGGACCGGCTCAATGCGCTGACGCGCGAGATCGGCCTGGGCGATGCGATCGAGGCGGGCCGCAAGATCATGGAAGGCGGCATGCGCGGGCGCGTGGTGGTGGATGTGAATCGCGGCTGATCGCGCACCGTCGCCCTGATGCACCACCGCGTCGGCGCTGCATCCGTGTCCTGGCGCCGACGTTACAATCCTGCCCATGACGCCGATCCGCTACGCCATCGCCCCGCTTCAGCCTGAAGCGCACCTGTTTGCCGTCACCGTCACCGTGAGCGAGCCCGATCCCGCCGGCCAGTGTTTCTCGCTGCCGGCCTGGATCCCGGGCAGCTACATGATCCGGGACTTCGCGCGCAATATCGTGCGCATCCGCGCCGATGCGGGCGGGCGCGAGGTCAGGCTGACCAAGCTCGACAAGCAGCGCTGGCAGGCCGCGCCGGTCAGCCTGGCCGACGGCCCGCTGACGCTCAGCTACGAGGTCTATGCCTGGGACCTGTCGGTGCGCGCGGCGCACCTGGACACCACCCACGGCTTCTTCAACGGCAGCTCGGTGTTCCTGTGCGTGGACGGGCAGGCCGAGCGGCCATGCACCATCGATATCCATGCGCCTGCCGGCGAGGCCTATCGCGGCTGGCGCGTCGCCACCGCCATGCGCGAAGCGCCCGGCCGCGCAGGCGCGAAGCGCTACGGCTTCGGCCGCTACCAGGTGGCCGACTACGATGAGCTGGTCGATCATCCGGTCGAGATGGGCACCTTCCAGCTGGCCAGCTTCCGCGCCTGCGGCGCGCAGCACGACGTGGTCTTCACCGGGCGCGTGCCGCAGCTTGACCTCGAGCGCGTGTGCCGCGACCTGAAGCGGATCTGCGAAGCGCAGATCCGGCTGTTCGAGCCCAAGACCGCGCAGGCGCCGTTCCTGGACAGCAACCGCCGCTACGTCTTCATGACGATGGTCACCAGCGACGGCTACGGCGGCCTGGAACACCGTGCCAGCACCGCGCTGATATGCGCGCGCAATGACCTGCCGGTGCGCGGCGACAGTGATACCAGCGAGGGCTACCGCACCTTCCTCGGGCTGTGCAGCCACGAGTATTTCCACACCTGGAACGTCAAGCGCATCAAGCCGGCCGCGTTCGTGCCGTACCGGCTGGCCGAGGAAACCTACACGCCGCTGCTGTGGCTGTTCGAGGGTTTCACCAGTTACTACGACGACCTGGTGCTGGTGCGCTCCGGCTGCATCACCGACGAGCAGTACATCGAGATGCTGGCCAAGACCTGGAACGGCGTGCTGCGCGGCAGCGGCCGCACCAAGCAGAGCGTGGCGGAAAGCTCCTTCGATGCCTGGACCAAGTACTACCGCCAGGACGAGAACGCCCCCAACGCCATCGTCAGCTACTACACCAAGGGTTCGCTGGTGGCGCTGGCGCTGGACCTGACCATTCGCGACAAGACCCGCGGGCGACGCTCGCTGGACGATGTCATGCGCGCGCTGTGGCGCCGCTACGGCCGCGGCTTCTACGCGCCGGGCGCGGTGCAGCGCGGCGTGACCGAGGCCGAGGTCCATGCGCTGTTCGATGAAGTCACCGGCCTGCGCATGGGGCCGCTGCTGCGCTCGCTGACCGAAGGCACCGGCGAGCTGCCGCTGCCGGCGCTGTTCAAAACGTTCGGCGTCAAGGCCGATGCGCAGAAGCCGGCGCGCACCGCGGCGCTGGGTATCAAGGTCAAGAGCGATGAGGGCTGGGTGCGCGTGGCGCAGGTGTTCGACGGCGGCGCCGCGCAGGCCGCCGGCCTGTCCGCCGGCGACCTGCTGGTGGCGATTGACGGCCTGCGCGTGGCGCCGGGCCAGATCGACAAGCTGCTGGCGCGCTACCGTAGCGGCGACCGCATCGAGCTGCACGCCTTCCGCCGCGACGAGCTGCAGGTGCTGCCGGTGACGCTGGCACGCGAGCCGGCGGCGCAGTTCAAGGTGAAGCTCGAGAGCGGACGGCACGCGGCGCGTTCGCGCTGGCTGGGCCAGTGAACTAGTTTTCCGCTGCCACACCCGCCACCGCACGCCATCGCCCCCGCTGCATGCAATACGCGCACGATCCCCGCACCTTCCTGTATTCGCACTACATCTACCGGGGGCTGCGCTCGGCCACCGGGGTGATCGGCGCCACGCTGATCGCGCTGCACTTCAGCGACTTGCCCACCGCGATGGTGGTGTCGATGGGGGCGCTGTGCACCAGCCTGATGGACCTGCCCAGCCCGCTGAACCACAAGTTCAACGAGATGATGGCCAGCGTGCTGCTGTGCAGCGTGGTCACGCTGGTGGTGGCGCTGGCCACGCCGTTCCCGCGCGTGATGCCGTTCCTGCTGGTGCTGGTGACGTTCCTGGCCGGCATGATGACGGTGTACGGCAACAAGACGCTGCCGCTGCAGTTCGCGGCGCTGTTCGTGATGACGCTGACCATCAACGAAGACTTCCTGGTGCGGCGCGCGCTGGAGCACGCGGCGCTGTTCAGCATCGGCGCGGTCGTTTATCTCGGCTATGCGATGCTGGTGAGCTGGATCACCGAGCGCCGCACCAAGCAGCAGGTGCTGGCCGAATCGTTGTATGAGCTGGCCGGCTATCTCGAGATCAAGGCCGGCTTCTACGACGCCGGCAACGACTACGAGGCCCAGTTCAACCAGCTGGTGCGCCAGCAGATCGTGGTGGCCGAGCGCCAGCAGGCCGCGCGCGACCTGGTGCTGCGCGGCAACCGCACTCCGCACGACGGGCTGCTGGTGCAGGTGCACCTGCGCATGCTCGACCTGTACGAGTATATCCTGTCGACCAACACCGACTATCCGCTGCTGCGCCAGACCTTTGCCGGCACGCCGGTGCTGGACCATCTGCGCGGGCTGGTGCTGCAGATGTGCAAGGACGTGGAAGAGATCGCCTACGAGATCACGCGCGGCCGCGCCTCATACGCCACGGTGGAATATCGCCAGGGCCTGCGCGCGGTCGAGGCCGAGGTCGAGCAATTTCGCCACCACCATATCAACCCGGCGGCGATGACGGCGCTGGTCGATACGCTCGACATGATGCGCGGCGCGATCACGCTGGTCGGCCAGCTGCACGAAGCGTCGCGCACGCCGGTGGAGCCGGCCAGGGTGCTGCCCGGCTCGGACATGACGCCGTTCCTGACGCGCCAGAAGTATGAGTTCAGCGTGCTGCGCGACAACCTGAAGTGGAGTTCGCCGGCGTTCCGCTTCTCGCTGCGGATCTCGATGGCGGTGTCGCTGGGGCTGTGGATTGCCGAGCACCTGCCCTATGTGTCGCACAGCTACTGGATCCTGCTGACCATCATCGTCATCCTGAAGCCCAACTTCAGCATGACCAAGCAGCGCTACAACGACCGCCTGATCGGCACGCTGATTGGCTGCGTGGTCGCGGTCGCGATCCTGAAGGTGGTGCACCAGCCGCTGATCCTGCTGGGCGTGCTGTTCCTGTCGCTGGTGGCCAGCGCCGCGTTCGTGACCATCAAGTACCGCTACACCGCGATTGCCGCCTGCATCCAGGTGCTGATCCAGATCCACCTGCTGATGCCGGGAAGTCCCACGGTGGCGGGCGAGCGGCTGGTGGATACCGTGATCGGCGGCATCATCGCCTCGCTGTTCAGCTTTGTGCTGCCGAGCTGGGAATACCGCGCCATCCCCAAGCTGGTGGAGGGCGTGCTGCAGGCCAACCGCCGCTATATCGGCGCCACGCGCGACCTGCTGCTGCGTAGGACCAAGGATGACTTTGCCTACCGCGTGCAGCGCAAGCAGTTTATGGACAACCTGTCGGCGCTGATCTCGTCGTTCCAGCGCATGCTGGACGAGCCCAAGAGCCGGCACCGCGCGGTGGACAACCTGAACCGCTTTATCGTGCAGAACTACCTGGTGGCCGCGCACGTGGCGGCGGCGCGCATCCAGGTGCGCCAGCACTATGACGAGCTCGATATCCCGGCCGCGGAAGCCGCGATCGAGCAGGCCACCGAGGCCGCCAGCCACAGCCTGCAGGTGGCCAGCGAGCGGCTGCATGCCGATGAGCGGGGCGGCGGCCGTGGCGCGGGCTTTATCCGCAGCGGGAAAACGCCGTTGGAACGCAAGGAGGCAGCGCCTGCCGCCGCGGACAAGGCGGAGGAAACTCCCGCTGAAGCTGTCGCCGATGCCGAACCAGTGGCGGCCACCGTCAGCGTCGAAGTCGCCGAGGCCGCCGAGGATGCCGTCGCCGAACGCCGCGCCCGCCTGGCCGATTCGGCCGACAAGCGCCGCACCGACGTGCTGGTGCACGCGGCCGCCGCCGGCGAATCCAGCCATGAGGCTGGTCCCACCGCCAGCTCCACCGGCCGTCCGGCCAATGCGGTGCTGGACCGCCGCCTGCGCGCGTTGCGCGAGGATGCGGCCAAGATCGCGCTGCGCACGGGGGCCATCGGGCGCGCCATACGGGCGCGCGTCTGAGCCTGGTGGCTTACGGCGCCTCGGGCAGCTCTTCCTCGGGCAGTGTCAGCATGCCGCTGTTGTAGCGGTACTCGTAGATCTCGCCGTAGCGCCCCCAGCCGATCGCCACGCTGAGCACGCGCTCGGCCTCGGCGGGCTTCAGGAACCGCTCCAGTTCGTGCAGCACCTGTTCTTCGCGGATCTCGCCGGCCTCGCTGGCCACCAGTTCGCGGCGGATATGCGCGGCCAGTGCGACGTTGCCCAGCAACTGCTGGCCGAACATCACCTTGCGTTGCTGCGGCCCGGCGGCGTACCAGGCGCGGCCGGCCCCGGTGGCGGCGATGTCGCCGCGCTCGATCGACACCAGTTGCACCAGCTGCAGCGCTTCGCACGCAGGCAGCAGTTCGTCGTCGGTGAGGCCGGCTTCGTCGGCCAGGTGGGGCAGGTCGGCGCGGCAGTTGAAGGGTGCCTCGCACAGCAGGTCGAGGATCGCTTCCATCTGGCTGATGTCGGCGTCCGGCAGCCGGTAGGCGATCTGGCGCGCGGGCGCTTGCGCGGGCAGGCGCGCTTCCGCGGCGGGGGCGGTCATCAGCGCGTAGATCTCGTCGACCAGCGCGCGCACCTGCGCGCTGTCGCGGTTGCGCGGACGCGGCAGCGCCACTGGCACCTCGGCGCGGATGCGGCCCGGGTCGCTCGACAGGATCACGATGCGGTCGGCCATCATCACTGCCTCTTCGATATTGTGCGAGACGATCAGGATGCTCCTGATATTGGCACGGCCGCTTTCCCACAGCGCCAGCATCTCGTCGCGCAGGGTCTCGCCGGTCAGCACGTCCAGGGCCGAGAATGCTTCATCCATCAGCAGCAGGTCCGGCTCGGTCACCAGCGCGCGCGCAATGCCCACGCGCTGGCGCATGCCGCCCGACAGCTCGCGCGGCAGTGCGCTGTTGAAGCCGGCCAGCCCGATCATGTCGATCGCGGCCTCGGCGCGGCGCTCGCGCTCGGCCCTGGGCACGCCCTGGGCCTCGAGCCCCAGCTCAACGTTCTGCTGCACCGTCAGCCACGGGAACAGCGCGAACGACTGGAACACCATGGCGATGCCCTCGGCGGTGCCGGCCAGCCGTTCGCCGCGAAAGTCCACCTCGCCGCGGTCGGCGCCGACCAGCCCGGCCATGATGCGCAACAGCGTGGACTTGCCCGAGCCGGACTTGCCCAGCATGGCGACGATCTCGCCCTCGCGCAGCGTCAGGTCCACGCCTTCGAGCACGGCACGGTCGCTCTGGCTGGCGGTGCGGAAGATCTTGCCGACGCCGCGCAGCTCGATCACGGCGGGGGCGGCGGTGGATGCAATGTTCTCTGCCATCGTTGCCTTACAAGCGGGTGCGCTCTTGCGCGAGTTGATACAGGCGGTTCCACAGCAGCCGGTTGAAGCCGACCACGAACAGCGCCATCACGACTATGCCCAGCGCAATGCGCGGGAAGTCGCCGCGCGCGGTGGTCTCGGCGATGTAGCTGCCGAGCCCGGTGGCGACGATGGTGCGGTCGCCCCAGGTCACGTACTCGGACACGATGCTCGCGTTCCACGAGCCGCCGGCGGCGGTCACCAGCCCGGTCAGCAGGCTCGGGAACACCGCGGGGATCAGGAAGCGCTTCCACAGCAGCCAGCCACGCAGGCCGAAATTGCGCGCGGCGAGCTTCAGTTCGGTGGGAATGCCCGACGCCCCCGCGACCACGTTGAACAGGATGTACCACTGCGTGCCGAAGATCAGCAGCGGGCTCAGCCAGATCTCCGGGTTCAGCCCGAAGCGCACGATCAGCATCACCGCCAGCGGGAACATCAGGTTGGCCGGGAAGGCGGCCAGGAACTGCGCGATCGGCTGGGCAATGCGCGCCAGTTCCGGGCTCAGGCCGATGCGGATGCCGATCGGCACCCACACCAGCGCCGCCAGCGCGATCAGCACCACCACGCGCACCATCGTGATCGTGCCGAGCCACAGCACATGGCCGACTTCGGCCCAGCCCACCTCGCTGTGCACGAAGTAGCCCACGCGCAGCAACGCGGCCAATGCCACCAGCACGATCACGGCGTCGCCCACGCGGCCGAACCAAAGCGCGCGCCGCGGATTGTCCGGCTGCGCCGGGGCCTGCCCGCGGCGCGCGCCCCACGCCAGCGTGCGCCCGGCCAGCGCCGCCGTCTGCGCCAGCACTGCACCCACCCACGCCGAGCGGCGCAGCAGGTCCAGCAGCCACGACTGCGGCAGCTTGTCCTGCGCCTGGGTCTCGAAGCGGAAGCGGTCGGCCCATGCCACCAGCGGGCGGAACAGCAGCTGGTCGTACAGCAGGATGCCCGCCAGCATCGCCAGGATGGCCCAGCCGATCGCGGCCAGGTCCTGCTGCTGGATCGCCAGCGCGATATAGGAGCCGATCCCAGGCAGGCGGATGTCGTGGCCGGATACCGAGATCGCCTCGGACGCCACCACGAAGAACCAGCCGCCGGACATCGACATCATCATGTTCCACAGCAGCCCCGGCATGGCGAACGGCACTTCCAGCCGCCAGAAGCGCTGCCACGGCGACAGCCGGAACATGGCCGCCGCTTCCATCAAATCGCCCGGGATGGTGCGGAACGACTGGTACAGGCTGAACGCCATGTTCCACGCCTGCGAGGTGAAGATGGCGAAGATCGCCGCGCACTCGACCCCTGCGATATTGCCGGGAAAGAGGGCGATAAAGCCGGTCACGGTGATCGACAGGAAGCCCAGCACGGGTATCGACTGCAGGATGTCCAGCGCCGGCACCAGCACCTTCTCCGCCGTGCGGCTCTTTGACGCCAGCGCGGCAAACGCCAGCGAGAACAGCAGCGACGCCGCCAGCGCCGCCAGCATGCGGATGCTGGTGCGCATCAGGTAGTAGGGCAGGTAGGCCACGTCCAGGTGCACCGCCAGCTGCTGGTCGGGCTGGAACGGGGCGTTCATCTGCTGCGCGGTGAACGCGATCATCACGATCACGGCCAGGATGATCGGCAGCAGGGCCAGGTCGAAGCGGTTGGGCGGGGCGCGCAGCAGCTGGCTGTCAAAGCCAGGGG
>NZ_JBYTAG010000102.1:0-18675 GCF_058787995.1 Cupriavidus sp. FW305-27 | reverse complement strand
AGAAGGCCTGCGCTTCGCTATCCGCGAAGGTGGCCGTACCGTCGGCGCCGGCGTCGTGGCAAAGATCCTCGACTAAGTTGTTTGATAGCGAACGCGGCACCAACCGGCCGCGTTCGTTGCCAGAAGGGGTTGGCGCCAGCGCCGGCCCCACAGTTGTTTTAGGGGTATAGCTCAACTGGCAGAGCGTCGGTCTCCAAAACCGAAGGTTGGGGGTTCGATTCCCTCTGCCCCTGCCAAATCAATCAGCCGCGTCGCGAAGAGCAATCGTGACGCGGCTTAGTCTCGTTTGCGAAACATGGCCAATCCCAATGTTGAAACCGTGAACGCCAGCAGCGGCAAGTGGATGCTTGGCGTGGCGGTGCTGCTGGTGGTTGCGGGCGTCATCGGTTTCTATGCACTGGCACAGCAACCGTCTTATGTACGTGGCGCCGCACTGTTCGGTGGTATTGCACTGGGTATCGTAGTTGCGCTGGTGTCGGCACCAGGCAAGGACTTTATCGGGTTCGCCAAGGAATCGTATCGGGAAGTTCGCAAGGTCGTCTGGCCGACGCGCAAGGAAGCCGGGCAAATGACGGGGCTGGTCTTCGTCTTTGTCGTCATCATGGCGCTGTTCCTGTGGTCGGCTGACAAGCTCATCGAGTGGGTCGTCTTCTCGCTCGTGCTGGGCTGGAAATAAGAGGTAGCACATGACGGATAACGCTCAGCAGGAAACCACCGCGCCGGAATCGCCTTCGTCGAAGAAGCGCTGGTATGTCGTGCATGCCTATTCCGGCATGGAGAAGAGCGTGCAGCGCGCGCTGCAGGAGCGCATCGAACGCGCCGAGATGCAGGACAAGTTTGGCCGCATCCTGGTGCCGTCCGAAGAAGTCGTGGAAATCAAGGGCGGCCACAAGTCGGTCACCGAGCGTCGTTTCTTCCCCGGCTACGTGCTGGTGGAAATGGAAATGACCGACGAGACCTGGCACCTGGTGAAGAACACCAGCAAGGTCACCGGTTTCGTGGGCGGCGCCCGCAACCGCCCGAGCCCGATTTCGCAGCGCGAAGTCGACAAGATCATGACCCAGATGCAGGAAGGGGTCGAGAAGCCGCGTCCCAAGACGCTGTTCGAAGTGGGCGAAATGGTGCGCGTCAAGGACGGCCCATTCACCGATTTCAACGGCAACGTGGAAGAAGTGAATTACGAGAAGTCGCGCCTGCGCGTCTCGGTCACGATCTTCGGGCGTGCCACGCCGGTCGAACTCGAGTTCGGCCAGGTCGAGAAGGTTTAAGGAATTTGCCGGTTGCGGCCTGAAAGGGCGGCAACGGGCAACGGCGCCGCCCCGGTGGCGGCGCCAAGAGGAGCGTGAGGCCGTGCCGAAGGTGCGGCGACAGCGCGTTACGACTCAACAGGATCGCATCCCGAAAGAGCGATCCGGATTGGAGTAGAGATGGCCAAGAAGATCATTGGCTTTATCAAGCTGCAGATTCCGGCTGGTAAGGCAAATCCCTCCCCGCCCGTTGGTCCCGCACTGGGTCAGCGTGGTCTGAACATCATGGAGTTCTGCAAGGCGTTCAACGCCCAGACCCAGGGTATGGAACCCGGTCTGCCGGTGCCGGTGGTGATTACCGCCTTCGCCGACAAGAGCTTCACCTTCGTGATGAAGTCGCCCCCGGCGACCGTGCTGATCAAGAAGGCAGCAGGCATCACCAAGGGTTCGCCGAAGCCCCACACCGACAAGGTTGGCAAGATCACCCGCGCCCAGGCTGAAGAAATCGCCAAGGCCAAGAACGCTGACCTGACCGCCGCCGACCTGGACGCCGCCGTGCGTACCATCGCCGGTTCGGCTCGTTCGATGGGCATCACCGTGGAGGGTCTGTAAATGGCTAAGGTTTCCAAGCGCGTCGCCGCCAACAAGGCGAAGATCGAGCGTACCAAGTTTTACCCGATCGACGAGGCCCTGGGCCTGGTGAAGGGCTGCGCTTCGGCGAAGTTCGACGAGTCGATCGACGTGGCCGTGCAGCTGGGCATTGACGCCAAGAAGTCGGACCAGGTGGTTCGTGGTTCGGTGGTGCTGCCCGCAGGTACCGGCAAGTCGGTTCGCGTGGCTGTCTTCGCCCAGGGCGAAAAGGCCGAAGCCGCCAAGGCCGCCGGTGCTGACATCGTCGGCATGGAAGACCTGGCCGAGCAAGTCAAGGCCGGCAACCTGAACTTCGACGTCGTGATCGCTTCGCCGGACACGATGCGTATCGTCGGTACGCTGGGCCAGATCCTGGGCCCGCGCGGCCTGATGCCGAACCCGAAGGTCGGTACCGTGACGCCCGACGTGGCCCAGGCTGTGAAGAACGCCAAGGCTGGCCAGGTGCAGTTCCGTGTCGACAAGGCCGGTATCATCCACGCCACCATCGGCCGCCGCTCGTTCGACGACGCAGCGCTGAAGAGCAACCTGTCCGCACTGCTGGAAGCCCTGGTGAAGTCCAAGCCGGCTACGAGCAAGGGCGTGTACCTGCGCAAGATCGCCGTCTCGTCCACCATGGGCGTTGGCGTGCGCGTGGAACAAGCTTCGCTGTCGGCCTGAGCTGACGGCATGGGCTGACCGGACCCGATAACACCGGTCGGCCGCGAATTGAAGATCCTGGCGTAAGCGGGGATCGGCTCCGAACCTGGTTCTGCCAAGCGGCAGCACAAGGACAGGGAGCAAGGCTTTGGGCAGTGGCGGCAGCCGGACACGTTGTGTTCAGGCAGTCGCCGCTGGTTATCAAAGACCGCTGGTGTCCACATGACCGCAGTCAGGCATGCGGGCTTAATCGGCCGGGAGGTACAAGCAGGGCCAGGTGCCGTGCATGACCAACCCCGGGCAGCCAGCGCAGATGGCGCACCCGAAGGGATTGATGAATCCGGGCCTGTCCCGGGTGATTCGGGCCAATCGGACGCCGTTCGTTTGTGCTGACGTGAAGACTCCGGTATTGCCGGAGGGCTAGCGTCATTTTGGAGCTTAACCGTGCCACTCAATATTGAAGATAAGAAGGCCGTCGTTGCTGAGGTTTCGGCGCAAGTCGCCAAGGCCCAGACCATCGTCGTGGCCGAATATCGCGGCATTACGGTTGGCGATCTGACCAAGCTGCGTTCCACCGCACGTCAGCAAGGCGTGTACCTGCGTGTTCTGAAGAACACGCTGGCCCGCCGCGCCGTCGAAGGTACGCCGTTTGCAAGCCTCGCAGAGCAGATGACCGGTCCGCTGATCTACGGTATTTCCGAAGATGCAGTGTCGTCGGCCAAGGTTCTGAACGACTTCGCCAAGACCAACGACAAGCTGGTCCTGCGCGCCGGGTCGTATGACGGCAAGGTTCTCGACGCTGCCGCCGTGAAGGCGCTGGCCTCGATCCCGAGCCGCGACGAACTGATTGCTCAGCTGCTGGGCGTGATGCAGGCACCGGTGTCGGGCTTCGCCCGTCTGCTGGCTGCACTGGCTGCCAAGAACGCCGAAGGCGCTCCCGCGGAAGCGGAAGCCGCTGGCGCCTAAGGCAATCCAGGCCTCGCATCGAAAGATCGCATTACCGATACCGAATCAAATCTAGTAGGAGTATTTCAAATGGCAATCACCAAAGACGACATCCTGGAAGCCGTTGGCGCGATGTCCGTGATGGAACTGAACGACCTGGTCAAGGCGTTCGAAGAGAAGTTTGGCGTGTCGGCTGCTGCCATGGCTGTGGCTGCTGCCCCGGGCGCCGGCGGTGCCGCCGCTGCTGAAGAGCAGACCGAGTTCAACGTGATCCTGGCCGAAGTCGGCGCCAACAAGGTTGGCGTGATTAAGGCTGTTCGCGAAATCACCGGCCTGGGCCTGAAGGAAGCCAAGGACCTGGTCGATGGCGCACCGAAGCCCGTCAAGGAAGGCGTGGACAAGGCTGCTGCTGCCGAAGCCAAGAAGAAGCTGGAAGACGCTGGCGCGAAGGTCGACGTCAAGTAAGCCATTGCTCGCGTGCCCTTTCGGCACGCGGATGGGGCTGGCAAAGGGAAATTCCCGGCGCCAGCCTTTTTGCGCTTGTGCGAAAGTGTTTTGAGAAGCACTCTTCGCAACAAAAAGTGATGTTTGCGAGTCTCGATGCCCTCGGGCATGCCGGAGTCTCAGCAGAGGCCAAACATCAGTGGCACACTAAGTGGTTGCTGCTGATGTTTGTCTTCTGAACCGACTGCAGAAGACAAGTTTGGTCGGGTGTCCCCCGGGCGAGTACAGGCGTTGCGCTTGATGCGACGACCACACCGCCCGCAGCGTGCGGACACCGTCAGCCAGAGGTTGGTAGCGGCCAACCGCCAAATCCCCTCCCAGTCGCTGAACACCTCAGGTCCGGCCAGGTCCAGCCAGCCCTGCGATGATTCGGAGATCCCATGGCGTACAGCTTCACCGAAAAGAAGCGCATTCGCAAAAGCTTTGCGAAGCGCGCGACGGTACATCAGGTTCCATTCCTGCTTGCCACCCAGATTGAATCCTACACTCAGTTCTTGCAAGCGGAAACGCCGACCGCGCGTCGCAAGACCGAAGGCCTCCAGGCCGCTTTCAACGCAATCTTCCCGATCTCCTCGCATAACGGGCTTGCCCGTATGGAGTTCGTCTCGTATCACCTGTCCAATCCGCCGTTCGACGTCAAGGAATGCCAGCAGCGTGGCCTGACGTTCCACTCGGCCCTGCGTGCCAAGGTTCGCCTGATCATCAACGATCGCGAGAACCCGGGCAAGGTCAAGGAAGTGAAGGAGCAGGAAGTCTACATGGGCGAAATCCCGCTGATGACTTCCACGGGTTCGTTCGTCATCAACGGCACCGAGCGTGTCATCGTCTCGCAGTTGCACCGCTCGCCGGGCGTGTTCTTCGAGCACGACAAGGGCAAGACCCACAGCTCGGGCAAGCTGCTGTTCTCGGCACGTATCATCCCCTACCGCGGTTCGTGGCTGGACTTCGAGTTCGACCCGAAGGACATCCTGTACTTCCGCGTCGACCGCCGCCGCAAGATGCCGGTGACGATCCTGCTGAAGTCGATCGGCCTGACCCCGGAACAGATCCTCGCGCACTTCTTCGTGTTCGACAACTTCACGCTGCAGGCCGAAGGCGCGCAGCTGGAGTTCGTGCCCGAGCGCCTGCGCGGTGAAGTCGCGCGCTTCGACATCGCCGACAAGAACGGCCGCGTGGTGGTCGAGAAGGACAAGCGGATCAACGCCAAGCACATCCGCGACCTGGATTCGGCCGGCACCAAGCTGATCAGCGTGCCGGAAGACTACCTGCTGGGCCGCGTGCTGGCCAAGAACATCATCGACCCGGATACCGGCGAGGTGATTGCCAACGCCAACGACGAGCTGACCGAAACCCTGCTCGAGAACCTGCGCGAAGCCGGCGTCAAGCAGATCCAGACCCTGTACACCAACGACCTGGACCAGGGCCCGTACATGTCGCAGACCCTGCGCGTGGACGAGACCGCCGACCAGACCGCTGCGCGTATCGCGATCTACCGCATGATGCGCCCGGGCGAGCCGCCGACCGAGGAAGCCGTGGAAGCGCTGTTCCAGCGCCTGTTCTACAGCGAAGAGTCGTACGACCTGTCGCGCGTTGGCCGCATGAAGGTCAACAGCCGCCTGGGCCGCCCCAGCGGCGAAGGCGCCATGGTGCTGCAGGACGAGGACATCCTCGAGACCATCAAGATCCTGGTCAACCTGCGCAACGGCAAGGGCGAGGTCGATGACATCGATCACCTGGGCAACCGTCGCGTGCGTTGCGTCGGCGAACTGGCCGAAAACCAGTTCCGCGCCGGCCTGTCGCGCGTGGAGCGTGCCGTCAAGGAACGTCTGGGCCAGGCCGAGACCGAGAACCTGATGCCGCACGACCTGATCAACTCGAAGCCGATCTCGTCGGCGATCCGCGAGTTCTTCGGTTCGTCGCAGCTGTCGCAGTTCATGGACCAGACCAACCCGCTGTCCGAGATCACGCACAAGCGCCGTGTCTCCGCACTGGGCCCGGGCGGCCTGACGCGCGAGCGCGCCGGCTTTGAAGTCCGTGACGTGCACCCGACCCACTATGGCCGCGTGTGCCCGATCGAAACGCCGGAAGGTCCGAACATTGGTCTGATCAACTCGCTGGCACTGTATGCCCGCCTGAACGAATACGGCTTCCTGGAAACGCCGTACCGCAAGGTGGTCGACAGCAAGCTGACCGACCAGGTCGACTACCTGTCCGCGATCGAGGAAGGCAAGTACGTGGTGGCGCAGGCCAACGCGACCGTTGACGCCGACGGCAACCTGACCGACGAACTGGTGTCGGCGCGTGAAGGCTCCGAGCGTGAAACCCGCATGGTCACGCCGGACCGCGTGCAGTACATCGACGTGGCGCCGTCGCAGATCGTGTCGGCCGCTGCCTCGCTGGTTCCGTTCCTGGAACACGATGACGCGAACCGTGCACTGATGGGCGCGAACATGCAGCGCCAGGCCGTGCCTTGCCTGCGTCCGGACAAGCCGCTGGTCGGCACCGGCATCGAGCGCACCGTTGCGGTCGACTCGGGTACGGCCGTGCAGGCGATGCGTGGCGGCGTGGTCGACTACGTCGACGCGATGCGTATCGTGATCCGCGTGAACGACGACGAAGCCGTTGCCGGTGAAGTCGGCGTGGACATCTACAACCTGATCAAGTACACGCGCTCGAACCAGAACACCAACATCAACCAGCGTCCGATGGTGAAGGTCGGCGACCACGTTGCCCGCGGCGACGTGATTGCCGACGGCGCCTCGACCGACCTGGGCGAGCTGGCACTGGGCCAGAACATGCTGGTGGCGTTCATGCCGTGGAACGGCTACAACTTCGAGGATTCGATCCTGATCTCGGAGCGTGTGGTGGCCGAAGACCGCTATACCTCGATCCACATCGAGGAGCTGTCGGTCGTTGCCCGCGACACCAAGCTGGGACCGGAAGAAATCACGCGCGATATCTCGAACCTGGCCGAAGCCCAGCTGGCTCGCCTGGACGAGTCGGGCATCACCTACATCGGCGCTGAAGTCGAAGCCGGCGACGTGCTGGTTGGCAAGGTCACGCCGAAGGGCGAGACCCAGCTGACCCCGGAAGAGAAGCTGCTGCGCGCGATCTTCGGCGAGAAGGCTTCGGACGTGAAGGACACCTCGCTGCGCGTGCCCTCGGGCATGAGCGGCATCGTGATCGACGTCCAGGTCTTCACCCGCGAAGGCGTGACGCGCGACAAGCGTGCCCAGTCGATCATCGACGACGAACTGAAGCGCTACCGCCTGGACCTGAACGACCAGCTGCGTATCGTGGAAGGCGACGCGTTCCAGCGTCTGGAGCGCCTGCTCATCGACAAGACCGTCAATGGCGGTCCGAAGAAGCTGGCCAAGGGTGCCAAGATCACCAAGGAATACCTGGCGGATATCGACAGGTACCACTGGTTCGACATCCGTCCGGCCGACGAAGAACTGGCTGCCCAGCTGGAAGCCGTCAAGGAAGCCATCGAGCAGAAGCGCCACGAGTTCGACCTGGCCTTCGAAGAGAAGCGCAAGAAGCTCACGCAGGGCGACGAACTGCCGCCGGGCGTGATCAAGATGGTCAAGGTGTACCTGGCCGTCAAGCGCCGCCTGCAGCCTGGCGACAAGATGGCCGGCCGTCACGGCAACAAGGGTGTCGTGTCCAAGATCACCCCGATCGAAGACATGCCCTACATGGCCGACGGTACGCCTGCCGACATCGTGCTGAATCCGCTGGGCGTGCCTTCGCGGATGAACGTGGGTCAGATTCTCGAGACCCACCTGGGCTGGGCCGCGCGCGGCCTGGGCGAGCGCATCGGCAACATGCTGAAGGCGCAAGCCAAGGCAGCCGAAGTGCGCAAGCTGCTCACGCAGATCTACAACGAGAGCGGCAAGGTCGAAGACCTCGACAGCCTGTCGGATTCGGAAGTCCTGGAGCTGGCCGAGAACCTGAAGAAGGGCGTGCCGTTCGCGACGCCGGTGTTCGATGGTGCGCATGAGGACGAAATCCGCCGCATGCTGGACCTCGCCTATCCGGAAGAGATCGCGAAGGAGAAGGGCCTGACCGCTTCCAAGCAGCAGGTCACGCTGTTCGACGGCCGCACCGGCGAAGCGTTCGAGCGTCCGGTCACGCTGGGTGTGATGCACATGCTGAAGCTGCACCACCTGGTCGACGACAAGATGCACGCGCGTTCCACCGGCCCGTACTCGCTGGTGACGCAGCAGCCGCTGGGTGGTAAAGCCCAGTTCGGTGGCCAGCGTTTCGGTGAGATGGAAGTTTGGGCACTGGAAGCCTACGGCGCGTCGTACGTGCTGCAGGAAATGCTGACGGTCAAGTCCGATGACGTGAACGGCCGTACCAAGGTGTACGAGAACATCGTCAAGGGCGAGCACTCGATCGATGCCGGCATGCCGGAATCGTTCAACGTGCTGGTGAAGGAAATCCGCTCGCTGGGTATCGACATCGACCTCGATCGCTACTGATCGGGCAGGTGAGGGGAGCCGGTTGCGGCCGGCTCCCTGTCGACACTACAGGCGAAGGATTTCCCACAGGATGAATGCCATCGACCCGGACCAACTCCGGGGCGGTGGCGAAACAAGGAGTTGCAATGAAAGCATTGCTCGATCTCTTTAAGCAGGTACAGCAGGAAGAGCAGTTCGACGCGATCAAGATCGGCCTGGCCTCGCCCGAGAAGATCCGTTCGTGGTCGTACGGCGAAGTGAAGAAGCCGGAAACGATCAACTACCGTACCTTCAAGCCGGAACGCGACGGCCTGTTCTGCGCCAAGATCTTTGGCCCGATCAAGGACTACGAGTGCCTGTGCGGCAAGTACAAGCGCCTGAAGCACCGTGGCGTGATCTGCGAGAAGTGCGGCGTTGAAGTGACGCTGGCCAAGGTGCGCCGCGAGCGCATGGGCCACATCGAACTGGCCGCGCCGACCGCGCACATCTGGTTCCTGAAGTCGCTGCCGTCGCGCCTGGGCATGGTCCTGGACATGACGCTGCGCGACATCGAGCGCGTGCTGTACTTTGAAGCATTCGTGGTGATCGAACCCGGCATGACCCCGCTCAAGAAGAGCCAGATCATGTCCGAGGACGACTACCTGGCGAAGTGCGACGAGTACGGCGAGGGCGAGTTCGTCGCCATGATGGGTGCCGAGGGCATCCGTGAACTGCTGCGCGGCATCGACATCGAGAAGCAGATCGAACAGATCCGCGCCGAGCTGCAGGCCACCGGCTCTGAAGCCAAGATCAAGAAGTTCGCCAAGCGCCTGAAGGTGCTCGAGGCCTTCCAGCGTTCGGGCATCAAGCCCGAGTGGATGATCCTCGAAGTGCTGCCGGTGCTGCCGCCCGAGTTGCGTCCGCTGGTGCCGCTGGACGGCGGCCGCTTCGCGACCTCGGACCTGAACGACCTGTATCGCCGCGTCATCAACCGTAACAACCGCCTGAAGCGCCTGCTGGAGCTGAAGGCGCCTGAAATCATCGTGCGCAACGAAAAGCGCATGCTGCAGGAAGCGGTTGACTCGCTGCTGGATAACGGCCGTCGCGGCAAGGCGATGACCGGTGCCAACAAGCGTCCGCTGAAGTCCCTGGCCGAAATGATCAAGGGCAAGGGCGGCCGTTTCCGTCAGAACCTGCTGGGCAAGCGCGTCGACTACTCGGGCCGTTCGGTCATCGTGGTGGGCCCGACGCTCAAGCTGCACCAGTGCGGCCTGCCCAAGCTGATGGCGCTCGAGCTGTTCAAGCCGTTCATCTTCCACAAGCTGGAAACGATGGGCATCGCCACCACCATCAAGGCGGCGAAGAAGGAAGTCGAAAGCCAGACCCCGGTGGTGTGGGACATCCTCGAAGAGGTGATCCGCGAGCACCCGGTGATGCTGAACCGTGCGCCGACGCTGCACCGCCTGGGTATCCAGGCGTTCGAGCCGGTGCTGATCGAAGGCAAGGCCATCCAGCTGCATCCGCTGGTCTGCGCGGCGTTCAACGCCGACTTCGACGGTGACCAGATGGCTGTCCACGTGCCGCTGTCGCTGGAAGCGCAGATGGAAGCCCGCACCCTGATGCTGGCCTCCAACAACGTGCTGTTCCCGGCCAACGGCGATCCGTCGATCGTGCCGTCGCAAGACGTGGTGCTGGGTCTGTACTACACGACCCGCGACAAGATCAACGGCCGCGGCGAGGGCATGACCTTTGCCGACATCAGCGAAGTGATTCGCGCCTACGAGAACAAGGAAGTCGAACTGGCTTCGCGCGTGAACGTGCGTATCACCGAGTATGAGCTGGTCGACAAGGACGCCGAGGGCGACGCCCGTTTCGCACCCAAGATCACGCTGCAGGCCACCACGGTCGGCCGCGCGATCCTGTCCGAGATCCTGCCCAAGGGGCTGCCGTTCTCGGTGCTGAACAAGCCGCTCAAGAAGAAGGAAATCTCGCGCCTGATCAACACCGCGTTCCGCAAGTGCGGCCTGCGCGAGACTGTGATCTTCGCCGACAAGCTGCTGCAGTCGGGCTTCCGCCTGGCTACCCGTGCCGGTATCTCGATCGCCATCGACGATATGCTGGTGCCGCCGCAGAAGGAAAAGATCATCGCCGAGGCCTCGGCCAAGGTGAAGGAATACGACAAGCAGTACATGTCGGGTCTGGTGACCGACCAGGAACGCTACAACAACGTCGTTGACATCTGGGGCGCCGCCGGCGACCAGGTGGGCAAGGCGATGATGGAGCAGCTCCAGCACGAGGACGTGGTCGACCGCGAAGGCAAGACCGTGAAGCAAGAGTCGTTCAACTCCATCTACATGATGGCCGACTCGGGTGCACGGGGCTCGGCAGCGCAGATCCGCCAGCTGGCCGGTATGCGTGGCCTGATGGCCAAGCCGGACGGCTCGATCATTGAAACGCCGATTACGGCGAACTTCCGTGAAGGCCTGAACGTTCTGCAGTACTTCATCTCGACCCACGGCGCCCGTAAGGGCCTGGCCGATACGGCACTGAAGACCGCGAACTCGGGTTACCTGACCCGTCGTCTGGTCGACGTGACGCAGGATCTGGTCGTGGTGGAAGACGATTGCGGCACCTCCAACGGCGTGGCCATGAAGGCCCTGGTCGAAGGCGGTGAAGTGATCGAAGCCCTGCGCGACCGTATCCTCGGCCGTGTGACCGTGGCCGACGTGGTCAACCCTGAAACCCAGGAGACCGCGATCGAAGCCGGCACGCTGCTGGACGAAGACCTGGTCGAGCTGATCGACAACATCGGCGTGGACGAAGTCAAGGTCCGCACCCCGCTGTCGTGCGACACGCGCTACGGCCTGTGCGGCAAGTGCTATGGCCGCGACCTGGGCCGCGGCGTGCTGGTGAACTCCGGCGAAGCGGTGGGCGTGATTGCCGCTCAGTCGATCGGTGAGCCGGGCACGCAGCTGACCATGCGTACGTTCCACATCGGTGGTGCGGCATCGCGTGCGGCAGTGGCATCGAGCGTGGAAGCCAAGGCAACCGGTACCGTGCGTTTCACGGCGACCATGCGTTACGTCACCAATGCGAAGGGCGAACTGATCGTCATCTCGCGTTCGGGCGAGGCGCTGATCACCGACGACCACGGCCGCGAGCGCGAACGCCACAAGATCCCGTACGGCGCCACGCTGCTGGTGCAGGACGGCCAGGCCATCAAGGCTGGCACGCAGCTGGCCACGTGGGATGCGCTGACTCGCCCGATCGTTTCGGAATACACCGGTACGACCAAGTTCGAGAACGTCGAAGAAGGCGTGACCGTCGCCAAGCAGATGGACGAAGTGACGGGCCTGTCGACCCTGGTCGTGATCGACGCCAAGCGCCGCACGGCTGCAACCAAGGGCATCCGCCCGCAGGTCAAGCTGCTCGACGCCAACGGCCAGGAAGTGAAGATCCCGGGCACGGACCACTCCGTGACCATCGGCTTCCAGGTCGGCGCGCTGATTACCGTGAAGGATGGCCAGCAGGTGCACGTGGGTGAAGTGCTCGCGCGTATCCCGACCGAATCGCAGAAGACCCGCGACATTACCGGTGGTCTGCCGCGAGTGGCCGAGCTGTTCGAAGCGCGTTCGCCGAAGGACGCCGCCGTGCTGGCGGAAGTCACCGGCACGACCTCGTTCGGCAAGGACACCAAGGGCAAGCAGCGCCTGGTCATCACCGACCTGGACGGCAATGCCCACGAGTTCCTGATCGCGAAGGAAAAGCAGGTGCTGGTGCACGACGGCCAGGTGGTGAACAAGGGCGAAATGATCGTGGAAGGTCCGGCGGACCCGCACGACATCCTGCGCCTGAAGGGCATCGAAGAGCTGGCGCACTACATCGTGGACGAAGTCCAGGACGTGTACCGTCTGCAGGGCGTGAAGATCAACGACAAGCATATCGAAGTGATTGTTCGTCAGATGCTGCGCCGCGTGCAGATCGCCGACGTGGGCGACACCAAGTTCATCCCGGGTGAACAGGTGGAGCGTTCGGAACTGCTCGACGAGAACGACCGCGTGATCGCCGAAGGCAAGCGTCCGGCCACGTACGAGAACCTGCTGCTCGGTATCACCAAGGCGTCGCTGTCGACCGACAGCTTCATCTCGGCGGCATCGTTCCAGGAAACCACGCGCGTGCTGACCGAAGCCGCGATCATGGGCAAGACCGACGACCTGCGTGGTCTGAAGGAAAACGTGATCGTCGGCCGTCTGATCCCGGCCGGTACCGGCCTGGCCTACCACCGCGCCCGCAAGGCGCGCGAGGCCTCCGAGCGCGAACGCGCCCAGGCGATCGCCGAAGAAGAGCAGTCGCTCTTCATCGAGCCGGCGCCGGTGGTGCAGGCGACGACCGAAGGCGAAGGCGACAACGCCTGATCGCAGTAAGCTGTTTGCCGCCGCAAGGTGGCCCGAAAGCCCGGCTGATCCAGCCGGGCTTTTTTTCTTTCCGCCCGCAGCCGGCCCTGTCGTGAGAATGTTCGGACTGTTAGCCCGGCGGGCACGGAAGCGGCCCCCTTAGTGGTATGGTTACGGCTTTTCCGGCTTCAGCAATTCCGTTGTCTATGTCGCACGCGCTGGCGATCCTCAAAGATGTGTTCGGCTACCACGCCTTCCGTGGGCGCCAGGCCGAGATCATCGACCACGTTGCGACGGGCGGCGACTGCCTGGTGCTGATGCCGACCGGCGGCGGCAAGTCGCTGTGCTACCAGATCCCGGCGCTGCTGCGCCAGCGTGCCGGCGATGGCATCGGCATCGTGGTGTCGCCGCTGATCGCGCTGATGCAGGACCAGGTCGCGGCACTGACTGAAGCCGGCGTGCGCGCCGCAGTGCTCAATTCGACGCTGACCGGAGCCGAGGCCTCGGCGGTCGAGCGCGACCTGCTGGCCGGGCGCATCGAGATCCTCTACGTGGCGCCGGAGCGGCTGATGACGCCACGCTTCCAGGACTTGCTCGAGCGCATTCGGGTCGGGCTCTTTGCCATCGACGAAGCGCACTGCGTGTCGCAGTGGGGCCACGACTTCCGCCCCGAGTACATCCAGTTGTCGGTGCTGCACGAGCGCTTCCCATACGTGCCGCGCATCGCGCTGACGGCAACGGCCGACGCACTCACGCGCAACGAGATCATCGAGCGGCTGGCGCTGGACAACGCCCGCGTCTTCATCTCTAGCTTCGACCGGCCCAATATCCGCTACCGCATCGTCGAGAAGGACAATGCGCGCCAGCAGCTGCTGGCCTTCATCAAGGCCGAGCACACCGCGGCCGACGGCACCCATGACAGCGGCATCGTCTATTGCCTGTCACGCAAGAAGGTGGAGGACACGGCGCAGTGGCTGAGCGGACAGGGCATCAATGCGCTGGGCTACCACGCCGGCATGGATGCCCAGGTGCGCCAGCACCACCAGGCCCGCTTCCGCGAGGAAGAAGGGCTGGTGATGGTGGCGACGATCGCCTTCGGCATGGGTATCGACAAGCCCGACGTGCGCTTTGTCGCCCACCTGGACCTGCCCAAGAGCATGGAAGGCTACTACCAGGAAACCGGGCGCGCCGGCCGCGACGGCCTGCCGGCCAATGCCTGGATGGCCTACGGCCTGGGCGACGTGGTGCAGCAGAAGCGCATGATCGACGAGTCCGAGGCGGACGACGCCTTCAAGCGCGTGTCGTCGTCCAAGCTCGATGCGCTGCTGGGCCTGTGCGAGACCGCAGGCTGCCGGCGCGTGCGTATCCTGGCGTATTTCAATGAGGCCAGCGAACCCTGCGGCAACTGCGACACCTGTCTGGAGCCGCCGGCCACCTGGGACGGCACGCGCGAGGCGCAGATGGCGCTGTCCTGCGTGTACCGCACCGCGCAGGCGAGCCGGGTTCACTTCGGCGCCACCCACCTGATCGACGTGCTGCGCGGCAACAGCTCGGAGAAGATCCGCCAGTGGGGGCACGACAAGGTGTCCACCTTCGGCATCGGCAAGGACCGCTCGGTGCATGAATGGCATACGGTGTTCCGCCAGCTGATCGCCCAGGGTCTGCTGACCATCGACCATGGCGGGCATGGCGCGCTGCTGCTGGGCGAGGACGCGCGCGCGGTGCTCAAGGGCGAGCGCCAGATCATCCTGCGCCGCCAGGCCACCAAGCCGGGCAAGTCCGGCGAGCGTGCCGCACGCGGCACCCGCACCGACCACACCGCGGACATGGACGCAGACATGCTGGCCAACTGGGAGGCGCTGCGCCGCTGGCGCACCGAGGCCGCGCGCGAGCACGGCGTGCCGGCCTATGTCATCTTCCACGATGCAACGCTGGCGGAGCTGGCCCGGACCGCGCCGGGCTCCCTGTCGGCGATGCAGGGCATTCCCGGGATCGGTGCCTCCAAACTGGAGCGCTATGGACAGTCCATCCTGGAAGCGCTCCGCGGGGTCTGACCGAGGGCAGCGTCAGCGCGTCCCGGGTCGGGTATACGGCTTGACGGTATACGATTCCCCTGCTAGGATGCCAGATTCGAGTTTTTGGCTTTGGATTTCGCTCGCCCGTCGGAGAAGTGGCCTTTAGGCCGCGGCCGGCAAGCCTTCCGGACTGGGTTCCCATGGACCGGTGGCGGCAGACGCGGGATCCGGGTGCCGGCTCGCGCTCTTTGGCATGCTGTTACCGCACAGTCCCGTCTCCAGAGCGCGTCCGCTCATCTCTCCCGCCCAAAACCCGTAGTTGCCTCTCCATTTCGGTGCATGCCGGTGCGAGGGGCGTTTTTCGTCAAACCAAGCTGGATTGAACAATGCCAACTATCAACCAACTGGTTCGCAAGCCGCGCGTCTCTGAAGTCGTCAAGAGCAAGAGCCCGGCGCTTGAGAACTGCCCCCAGCGCCGTGGCGTGTGCACCCGCGTGTACACCACGACGCCGAAGAAGCCGAACTCGGCACTGCGTAAGGTTGCCAAGGTGCGCCTGACCAACGGTTTCGAAGTGATTTCGTACATCGGCGGTGAAGGCCACAACCTGCAGGAACACTCGGTCGTGCTGATCCGCGGCGGCCGTGTGAAGGATCTGCCGGGTGTGCGTTACCACATCGTCCGTGGCTCGCTCGACCTGCAAGGCGTGAAGGACCGCAAGCAGGCTCGTTCGAAGTACGGCGCGAAGCGTCCGAAGGCAGCCTAAGCTATAGCAGCCTGGGTCGGAAAGACCCGAAGCAACAAACGATAGCCTGTGGCGCGAGTCATGGTGCTGTCACCAGGCGGCGGTACAACGGAGCGCCTTTTTGGCAACCGTGCCGTCGAGTAAGTGGTCACCCGGCGAATTTGCTGTCTATCGCATGCAAGCTAGTTGGTGGCCGGAGAGCGGGAAAAACTGACCACGCTCTCAACTGAATCTAAAGGAAAGAAGATGCCACGTCGTCGTGAAGTCCCCAAGCGGGATGTTCTGCCTGATCCGAAGTTCGGCAACGTTGAAGTTGCCAAGTTCATGAACGTGCTGATGCTGGACGGCAAGAAGTCGGTTGCCGAACGTATCGTCTATGGCGCGTTCGACCAGATCGAAAAGAAGGCAGGCAAGGCCCCCATCGAAGTGTTCTCCGTTGCCATCAACAACGTGAAGCCGGTGGTGGAAGTGAAGAGCCGTCGCGTGGGCGGCGCCAACTATCAGGTTCCGGTCGAAGTCCGTCCGTCGCGTCGTCTGGCATTGGCGATGCGTTGGCTGCGCGAGGCCGCGAAGAAACGCAGCGAGAAGTCGATGGCGCTGCGCCTGGCAGGTGAGCTGCTGGAAGCATCGGAAGGCCGTGGCGGCGCAATGAAGAAGCGTGACGAAGTGCACCGCATGGCCGAAGCCAACAAGGCGTTCTCGCATTTCCGCTTCTAAGCGCGCGATAGCGTTTGTTGGTTGCCGGGCGGGCTGTGTTTTTACACATCTCGCCCGTTTGTGTTAGGGGCGCGGGCCATGAGATGCCGGCGCCTCACGGACGAATAGAGGATTAAAGTGGCTCGTAAGACTCCCATTGAGCGCTACCGCAATATCGGTATCTCGGCTCACATTGACGCGGGTAAAACCACCACGACCGAGCGCATCCTGTTCTACACCGGTGTGAACCACAAGATCGGTGAAGTCCATGATGGCGCGGCCACCATGGACTGGATGGAGCAGGAGCAGGAGCGCGGCATCACCATCACGTCTGCTGCGACCACCGCCTTCTGGAAGGGCATGGCCGGCAACTACCCCGAGCATCGCTTCAACATCATCGACACCCCGGGACACGTGGACTTCACCATCGAGGTGGAGCGTTCCATGCGCGTGCTGGACGGCGCGTGCATGGTGTACTGCGCAGTGGGTGGCGTGCAGCCGCAGTCGGAAACCGTCTGGCGTCAGGCCAACAAGTACAAGGTGCCGCGTCTGGCGTTCGTCAACAAGATGGACCGTACCGGCGCGAACTTCTTCAAGGTCTACGACCAGCTGAAGACCCGCCTGAAGGCCAACCCGGTGCCCGTCGTGGTGCCGATCGGCGCTGAAGACGGCTTCCAGGGCGTCGTCGATCTGCTGGAAATGAAGGCGATCATTTGGGACGAAGCCAGCCAGGGCGTGAAGTTCGAATACCAGGACATCCCGGCCGAGCTGCAAGCCACCGCTGACGAATGGCGCGAGAAGATGGTCGAGTCTGCCGCCGAAGCCAGCGAAGAGCTGATGGAAAAGTACCTGGGCGGCGAAGAGCTGACCCGCGCCGAGATCGTCAAGGCGCTGCGTGACCGTACCATCGCCTGCGAAATCCAGCCGATGCTGTGCGGCACCGCGTTCAAGAACAAGGGCGTGCAGCGCATGCTCGACGCCGTGATCGACTTCCTGCCGTCGCCGGTCGACATTCCGCCGGTTACGGGCACGGACGAGGACGACAGCGAGAAGAAGCTCGAGCGCAAGGCTGACGACAACGAAAAGTTCTCGGCACTGGCGTTCAAGATCATGACCGACCCGTTCGTTGGTCAGCTGATCTTCTTCCGCGTGTACTCGGGCAAGATCAATTCGGGCGACACCGTGTACAACCCGGTCAAGAGCAAGAAGGAACGCCTCGGCCGTATTCTGCAGATGCATGCCAACCAGCGCGAAGAAATCAAGGAAGTGCTGGCCGGCGACATCGCCGCTGCGGTGGGTCTGAAGGACGCCACCACGGGCGACACGCTGTGCGATCCGGCTGCACCGATCGTGCTCGAGCGCATGGTGTTCCCGGAGCCGGTGATCTCGCAGGCTGTCGAGCCGAAGACCAAGGCTGACCAGGAAAAGATGGGCATCGCCCTGAACCGCCTGGCCGCTGAAGATCCGTCGTTCCGCGTGCGTACCGATGAAGAATCGGGTCAGACCATCATTTCGGGCATGGGCGAGCTCCACCTCGAAATCCTGGTCGACCGCATGAAGCGCGAATTCGGCGTGGAAGCCAACATCGGCGCGCCGCAGGTGGCTTACCGCGAAACCATTCGCAAGACGGCTGAAGGCGTCGAGGGCAAGTTCGTCAAGCAGTCGGGCGGCCGCGGCCAGTACGGTCACGCTGTGATCACGCTGGAGCCGCAAGAGCCGGGCAAGGGCTTCGAGTTCATCGACGCCATCAAGGGCGGTGTGATTCCTCGCGAATACATCCCGGCGGTCGAAAAGGGTATCGTCGACACGCTGCCGAACGGCATCCTGGCTGGCTTCCCGGTGGTGGACGTGAAGGTCACGCTGACGTTCGGTTCGTACCACGACGTGGACTCGAACGAAAACGCGTTCCGCATGGCCGGCTCGATGGCTTTCAAGGAAGCCATGCGCAAGGCCAGCCCGGTTCTGCTCGAGCCGATGATGGCCGTGGAAGTGGAAACGCCGGAAGACTACACGGGTACCGTGATGGGCGACCTGTCGTCCCGCCGCGGCATCGTGCAGGGCATGGACGACATGGTGGGCGGCGGCAAGATCATCAAGGCCGAAGTCCCGCTGTCGGAAATGTTCGGTTATTCCACGTCGCTGCGCTCGGCCACGCAAGGCCGCGCCACGTACACCATGGAATTCAAGCACTACGCTGAAGCACCGAAGAACATCGCCGAAGCCGTGATGTCGGCCAAGGGCAAGTAATTGGAAGTTTGCCGCCGCGCCTGCCGGTGCGGCGGCGCGATGAAACAACAAGACTGCATTCCTATCAGGAGTTAAGAAATGGCAAAGGAAAAGTTCGAGCGGACCAAGCCGCACGTGAACGTTGGTACGATTGGTCACGTTGACCATGGCAA
>NZ_JBYTAG010000101.1:0-19146 GCF_058787995.1 Cupriavidus sp. FW305-27 | reverse complement strand
GGTGCGTTGCTTTGGTCCAGCACCTTGGTGAAGGGCTTGGTCCAGTGCAGCAGCTCGCGCGCGTGGCGCGCCCAGAAGCCTTCATAGTCACGCTCGGCTTCGTCGCACAGCGCCTGGTAGGCCTCCATGCTGGGGATCGCGGCCTGGCTGGCGAAGCCTTCGGGCGGGTTGAACACGCGATGCTCTTGCATCACCGATTCGATGGCGGACATAGGTTTGTCTCCTGATTTTGGACTGGCTTTGGCTGCCACGTTACGCCCGACGGCTTACTTAAACCTGACGGTAAGACCTGACGGTGGGCCGGGGCGTGCCTGCAACTTGTTGCAATGCAGCGGGAAAAATCCACGCACGCGCCGCGAAAGTGCAGCCTTCTCCATTAGGCTAGCACAGCTATAATGCCGCGAGTTCCATACCTGATCGCGGCGCTTACCCTTGCCGCTCCCGCCGGCTCAGCACCCGCCGCGCCAAGGCGCCGCGGCGCCCGCCGGACGACCAAGGCCGTACCCGTGCCCGCCAACCCTTCAGCATTCTCCCCGGTCTACGCCCTCTTCCTGGTTGCCTCGATGGCACTGGTCGGCAGCAACGTGGGCCTCGGCAAATCGATCATCGCGCATGTGCCGGTGCTGCTGTTCGCGCTGCTGCGTTTTGTCATTGCCATCGTCTGCCTGGCGCCCTGGTACCGGCCCGCGCGCATGCGCCGGGTCTCGCGCGGGGAATGGCTGAACCTGTTCCTGCAGGCGTTCTTCGGCACCTTCCTGTTTACGCTGCTGATGCTCAATGGCGTGCGGCTGACCAGCGCCATGGCGGCCGGCGTGATCACCAGCACCATCCCGGCCACGGTGGCGATCCTGTCGTGGCTGCTGCTGCGCGAACGGCTGTCGCGGCGCACGGTGGCATCGGTGCTGCTGGCGATGACCGGCATCGCCGTGCTGAATATCGCCCGGGGCGACGCGCACGGTGCCGGCAGCGGCAGCCAGGCATGGCTGGGCAACCTGATGATCATGGGCGCGGTGGTGTGCGAATCGATCTACGTGATCCTGTCGCGCCGGCTCACGCAGACGCTGGCCGCGATCGAGATCTGTGCCTACACGCATTTGATTGGCGGGCTGCTGATGCTGCCGCTGGGGCTGGTGCCGCTGCTGGGCTTCGATGCGTCGACGGTGCCCACGCAGACCTGGCTGATGCTGCTGTGGTATGCGCTGTCGGCGAGCGTGTTCTCGTTCTGGCTGTGGATGAAGGGAATCCGCCATGTGCCGGCGCAGCTGGCGGGGGTGTTCACCTCGGTACTGCCGGTGGCGGCTGCCACCTACGGCATCGTCCTCCTGGGCGAGCAGCCGGGCTGGCCGCATGGGGTGGCGCTGGCGTGCGTGCTGGCCGGGATCGTGCTGGCCAGCTGGCCGGGGCGGATCGCGCGCGGCGCGTGGCGCGGCAAGGCGGCCGGCGCCGATCCCGGCGCCGCGGGCTGAGCCACGCCGGCGACGAACGGTTCGGTTACGGTCGGTAACACCGCCCGGTCATCGGCGCTTGGTACAATCCACGCCGCCTTTCAACTCGCTGACACCGCCCCGCCCATGGCTTCCAATCCAATGACCAGGCCGCAGACCATGCGGCCGATCCCGAGCATCATCTTCGCGTCGCGCTGGCTGCAATTGCCGCTTTACCTGGGCCTGATCGTGGCCCAGGGCGTCTATGTCTACCACTTCCTGGTCGAGGTCTGGCATCTGCTGGCGCATGTGACCGAGTTCGACGAGAACAAGATCATGCTGGTGGTGCTGGGCCTGATCGACGTGGTGATGATCTCCAACCTGCTGATCATGGTGATCGTGGGCGGCTATGAGACCTTTGTCTCGCGCCTGGGCATCGACAACCACCCGGACGAGCCGGAATGGCTGGACCACGTCAACGCCGGGGTGCTCAAGGTCAAGCTGTCGATGGCGCTGATCGGGATTTCGTCGATCCACCTGCTCAAGACCTTTATCGATGCCGAGCAACGGACCACGCACACCATCATGTGGCAGGTGGCCATCCATATTGCCTTCCTGCTGTCGGCAGTCGCCATGGCCTGGGTGGACCGGATGGTGTCGCACCCGGCCGGCGCAGCTGCCAAGCACTAATCACATTAGTGCGCCATCGGACGCCTAGTCCCAGCCAGACCGCGGCCATGTGCCGCGGTTTTTGCTTTTGGGCCCGCCCCCACGCAGGCAGCGGCGTTTGCCGCACATTATCGGCTGTAGACGGATGTATGCAGCCGGGCAGAGCGCCCCGGCTCAGTGTATGATTTCAGGCTGTGTTTCACCGCTGCCCTCCCCCACAAAATGACTGTCATCAAGCAAGAAGACCTCATCCAGAGCGTCGCCGACTCCCTGCAGTACATCAGCTACTACCACCCGATGGACTACATCACCAGCCTGGGCCGCGCCTATGAGCTGGAGCAGAGCCCGGCGGCCAAGGACGCGATCGCGCAGATCCTGACCAACAGCCGCATGTGCGCCGAGGGCAAGCGCCCGATCTGCCAGGACACCGGCATTGTCACGATCTTCGTCAAGGTGGGGATGGACGTGCGCTGGGATGGCGCCACCATGGGCCTGACCGACATGATCAACGAGGGTGTGCGCCGCGGCTACACGCATCCGGATAACGTGCTGCGCGCCTCGATCGTCAGCCCGCCCGAAGGCGGCCGCAAGAACACCAAGGACAACACCCCGGCTGTGATCCACTACGAAGTGGTGCCGGGCAACACCGTCGACATCCAGGTTGCGGCCAAGGGCGGCGGCTCGGAGAACAAGTCCAAGTTCGTGATGCTGAACCCGTCCGACTCGATCGTCGACTGGGTGCTGAAGACCGTGCCGACCATGGGCGCCGGCTGGTGCCCGCCGGGCATGCTGGGCATCGGCATCGGCGGCACCGCCGAGAAGGCCATGGTGATGGCCAAGGAATCGCTGATGGAGTCCATCGACATCCAGGACATCATCGCCCGCGGCCCGAAGGACTGGGTCGAGGAACTGCGCGTCGAGCTGTACGAGAAGGTCAACGCGCTGGGCATCGGCGCGCAGGGCCTGGGCGGCCTGGCCACCGTGCTGGACGTCAAGATCATGGCCTGCCCGACCCATGCCGCGTCCAAGCCGGTCGCGATGATCCCCAACTGCGCCGCCACCCGCCACGTGCACTTCACGCTGGACGGCAGCGGCCCGGCCAAGCTGGAAGCGCCTGACCTGTCGCAATGGCCGAAGGTAGAGTGGGCCCCGAACACCGAGACCTCCAAGCGCGTCGACCTGAACACGCTGACGCCGGAAGAAGTCGCCTCGTGGAAGCCGGGCCAGACCCTGCTGCTCAATGGCAAGATGCTGACCGGCCGCGACGCCGCGCACAAGCGCATCGCCGACATGCTGGCCAAGGGCGAGAAGCTGCCGGTGGACTTCAAGAACCGCGTGATCTACTACGTTGGCCCGGTCGATCCGGTGCGCGACGAGGCGGTCGGCCCGGCCGGCCCCACCACCGCCACGCGCATGGACAAGTTCACCGAGATGATGCTGGCCGAAACCGGCCTGATCTCGATGATCGGCAAGGCCGAGCGCGGCCCGGTGGCGATCGAGGCCATCAAGAAGCACAAGTCGGCCTACCTGATGGCCGTGGGCGGCGCCGCCTACCTGGTGGCCAAGGCGATCAAGGAAGCCAAGGTGGTCGGCTTCGAAGACCTCGGCATGGAAGCGATCTACGAGTTCGACGTCAAGGACATGCCGGTGACGGTCGCCGTGGACAGCGAAGGCACCTCGGTGCACAAGACCGGCCCCGCGGAATGGCAGGCCAAGATCGGCAAGATCCCGGTCGCCGCGCTGTAAGCCTGGCAGGACGGTAGAATCTGCCGTCGCGCTCGAAAAAGAAGCCGGGTTCCGACCCGGCTTTTTTCTACCTTGTTTCTTGTCGTCCCTGCACCCCAGTGAATCCCGCACCCATCGGCGTCTTCGATTCCGGCCTTGGCGGCCTGTCCGTGCTGCGCGAGATCCGCGCGCTGCTGCCCCATGAATCGGTGCTGTACCTCGCCGATTCGAAATACGCCCCGTACGGCGAGAAGCCCGAGAAGTTTGTCGAAGCGCGCACCCTGCAGGCCTGCGAATGGCTGATCGCCCAAGGCTGCAAGGCGCTGGTGATCGCCTGCAACACGGCCACCGGCCACGCTGTGGAGCTGCTGCGCAAGCAACTGCCGCTACCAATCATCGGTGTGGAACCCGGCCTGAAACCTGCCGCCGCGGCCAGCCGCAGTAAGGTGGTGGGCGTGCTGGCCACCGCCAATACGCTCAAGAGCGCCAAGTTCGCGCGCCTGCTGGCGTCTCTGGATGGTGAAAGCCGTTTTATCTGCGAAGCCGGCCTGGGCCTGGTATCGCTGATCGAGCAAGGCGACATCGATGGCCCGGCCGTGCGCGAGCGCCTCGATACCTACCTCACGCCCATGCTCGAAGCCGGCGCCGACACGCTGGTGCTGGGCTGCACCCACTACCCTTTTCTCTCCGGCACGATCCGCGCGATGGTTGGCGACCAGCTGGCACTGGTCGACACCGGCAGCGCCATTGCGCGCCAGCTGGCACGCAAGCTGGCCGAACACAAGCTGGCCGCCGCGCCCGATGCCACGCCGCACGACCGCTTTGCCTCGACCAAGGACGCCGCGCACCTGCGCGCGATGGCAGCCACGCTGCTGCAGGTGGAAGCGGATGCGGAAACCGTGGTGATCGAGCCGGCGCCGGCGCTCTGACCTCTGACCGGCGCCTTCCCCTACTGCAGGAAGCCCAGTGGCCGGTGCTCCCGCACCTCGGGCTTGATCGCGTGCTCCTGGCGCAGCTGTGCCAGGAACTCATCCGGCGTAAGCGCCTCGCCCAACAGCACGCACTGGCGCTTGACCGTGGCGAAGTCGCCCGGCGTCAGGCAATCCATCGTATCCAGTTCACGGCGCATGCTGTCGGTCAGGCCGGCGGCATCGCCGTCGAGCGCCTCGTCGACAAACATCGCCACGCGCTGCGCGGGCTTGAGCGCCAGGAAGCGGATCTTGAAAGAGAAGCGGCGCAGCGCCGCCTCGTCGATGCGGTCGAACAGGTTGGTGGTGCAGATAAAGATGCCGTTAAAGCGCTCCATGCCCTGCAGCATCTCGTTGACCTCGGAGATCTCATAGTTGCGCACCGCCTGCTGGCGGCTCTGCATGAAGCTGTCGGCCTCATCCAGCAGCAGCACCGCCCCATCCTCTTCGGCGCGCGCGAACATGGCGGCGATCTGCTGCTCGGTCTCGCCCACATACTTGCTCATCAGGTCGGAGGCGCGGCGGATCATCAGTGGCAGGTCCAGCTCGGACGCGATATGCTCGGCCAGCGCGGTCTTGCCGGTGCCGGGCGGGCCATAGAAGCACAGCGTGCCGCGCTGGCGCACGCGCAGCGCGTCGACGATCTTGACCACCTCGTAGCGGGTTTCCAGGTGCAGGTTCTCCAGCCGGTAGTGCGTGACCACCGGCCGCGCCTCGGCCTCGGGGCGCAGACCCATGGCGCGGTCGGCGTGTTCCAGCTGGCGCAGGATCAGCGCTTCCACCGGCTCTTCCACGTCGGGCCGTGCCAGCTCGACAAAGCGCGCGGCCGACTGCACCTGCGCGGGCGTCAGCGTCTTGCGCCCGGCCAGCCCGGTGATAAATGCGTCGCTGACGTCCAGCCCGCCCAGGTGCTTGCGGATGATGTTCTCGCGCACCAGCGGCGGCGGGATCTTCAGCTCCAGGTGGAACTGGAAACGGCGCAGGTAGGCCGGGTCGATCTGCCGGATCGAATTCGAGATCCAGATCACCGGCACCGGGTTCTGCTCTAGCGTCTGGTTGACCCAGGCCTTGCCGTTGACCGAGGCGCGCGTGTCTTCCTGGCCGAACAGGCTCATCAGCTCGCGCGCGCTGCCCGGGAAGACGTCTTCCACCTCATCGAACAGCAGCGCGGTATGGGCACGCCCGCGCAGGAAGGCCTGCGACACCTGCAGCGAGCGGTAGCGGTCCTTGCCCGACAGGCTGTTGCCGTCGCGGTCCAGGCAATCGACTTCATACAGCTCGCAGCCCGCCTCGCGCGCCAGCAGCCGCGCGAACTCGGTCTTGCCGGTGCCGGGCGGCCCGTAGATCAGCACGTTGACTCCGCTCGCATGCTGGCGCGTGGCATTGGACAGCAGCGCGCACAGGTAGCGCGCGTCGGTCTCGACATGGGGATAGTCGGCAGTGGTCAGCGTGGGCGGCGCGGCCGGGCGGGTGAAGACCGCCATCATCTCGGCTTCGTTGGCGTAGTTGCCCAGCAGCACGTGCAGCAGCCGGTCCGAGAGCCGCATCAGGTCGCCCAGGTCGGTCACGCTGTTTTCCGGCAGCGGCTGTTCGATCAGGTTCAGCGTCTCCAGCCGCGAGCCCGGGCGCAGCGAGGCGGCCACGTCGGCCGCGCCGGCGCCGGTCAGCCCGGCCAGGATCTGGAACGCTTCCTGGCTGTGCGCCACCTTGCAGTCGACCATCACCGCGCGCAGGTCGCGCTTGTACTTGGCCAGCGCCGCGTACAGCAGCAGCTTGCGCTCGTGCTCGGGCAGGTCCAGCACATGGCTGAGCATGTCGATATTGCGCACCAGCAGCACGCGCTCGCCTTCCAGGCGCTGGGCGATGGCAGCGGCCGAAGCGTCGAACACGGCGAACATGTCCTTGGCATGGTGCTTGACGTACTCGTCCAGGTAATAGAACAGCGCGCTTTCGTCGAAAGCGCTGTTCCATTGGCCGTGGCGGTCCAGGAATTCCTCAGGGGTCAGGCGGGCGGTGCCCTTCCAGGCGGGCATGTCGGCGCAGCGCGCGGCCAGGAAGCGCTGCACGCGCAGCACCACGCCGTACGGCCACACCATCTCCTGCGCGCTGACGGTCAGGACATCGTTGATATTGCTGCGCAGGTTGAAGCGCGGGCCCAGCGCGCAGACCACGCGCAGGGCAAACTGCGCGCACATCCAGTCCAATGCTGAACTGGACGATGTGCCAGGCATGGAGCGCAGAATCGTCGATCGGTCATCTTCAGCAAAACGTGTGAAGTCCATGAACGGGTCCCCGAGCGCGCTGTGCGCGATGGCGGGGCCGCGACCGGGGCACCGCCACGTCTGCAGTTTCTTCCTATGCTAGCGCGCTTTGGTACCGACCGCGCATGCCTGTGCGCCACGGGCACCGGCAATTGTGGCCTGGGGCACCGAAGCGCAGCAAAGTGCCAGAGCGCGCCAGCGCGCATGCACCGCTGCATCACCTCCCGAAATGCTGCCTGGACTTGCCGGTATAACGTGCCGGGCCAGAAAATTCCAGTTGCGACGCACAAATTACAACAAATAAGAATCATTATCGTTTATACTAGCCCGCTGACACGCTGCCCCAGAGTGGCGCTCCCACGGCAACCCAGTTGAAGGAGCGTTTATCATGGAATTGCTGCTTAGCCTGCTGGTCGGTTGCGGCATCTCGCTGATCCTGTTTTATCGCAAGTGACGGCGCACAGCGCCGCCGCGGTGCCACCGCTGGCAGACTTTTGTTGTTGACACATGTTCGACCAACGCTTCCTCAAGATTACGCTCGCCGTACTGCTGTTCCACGTCGGCCTGCTCTACCTGATCCAAAGCGGCCTGGGCCGCAAGCTGACCGAGGCGGTGATCTCGCCGGAAATCGTCGCGCGCATCATCCCGCTGGAGCCTCCCAAGCAGGAAGCCCCGCCGGAGCCGCCCAAACCCAAGCCCAAGCAGGAAACCCCGCCCAAGCAGGTGAAGGTGACCACGCCCAAGCCGACCCCGCCGCAGCCCAAGCCAACCCCGCAGCCGGTAGCCAGCCTGCCGCCAACACCGAACGCGCCCGAGGCTCCTCCCGCGCCGCCGGCACCCCCGGCACCGGCACCTGAGCCCGCCCCGGCGCCGGTATCCGCCGCGCCGCGTGCGGTCGGCATCGGCGAAATCCAGTGCACGGCGCCGCAACCGAAGTATCCTTCCCAGTCACGCCGCATGGGCGAGACCGGCAAGGCCGTGGTGCGCCTGACCACCGACGAAAGCGGCAAGGTCGTGAAGACTTCCGTCGTATCCTCGAGCGGTTCATCGCGCCTGGACCAGGCCGCGGTAGAGGCCGTGCAGGCCATGCGCTGCAAGCCTTACATGGACAACGGCCGCGCCGTCGCCGTCACGGCGCAGCAGCCGATCGGCTTCGAACTGAACTGACCGCCCCAGATTTCCGATCTCTGATCTGACCTAAACCAAGCGAACTCACCAGGAACCAACACATGCAGGACCTCGGACTCTCCCACCTCTGGACGCAAGGCGACTTCGTCATGCGTGCGACCGCGATCATTCTGCTGATCATGTCGCTCGCCTCATGGATCGTGATCCTTACCAAGGCGTGGGATCTGGTGCGCCTGAAGAAGATGGCGCACGGCGCGGAAAAGCGCTTCTGGCACTCGGACGATTTCGACCACGCGCTCGAAACCCTGGGCGCCGGCGACTCCAACCCGTTCCGCACGCTGGCCATCGCCGGCAAGGAAGCCGCCCAGCACCACCGCGCCAGCCAGCCGCAGCTGCACGACGTGATGGATATCTCCGACTGGTTGACCCGCTCGCTCAAGAGCTCCATCGACGACTCGGTGGCGCACATGCAATCGGGCCTGGCAGTGCTGGCTTCGGTGGGCTCGACCGCACCGTTCGTGGGCCTGTTCGGCACCGTGTGGGGCATCTACCACGCTCTGATCGGCATCGGCGCCTCGGGCGTGCCGACCATCGACAAGGTGGCCGGTCCCGTGGGCGAGGCGCTGATCATGACCGCCTTCGGCCTGGCCGTGGCAATTCCCGCCGTGCTGGGCTATAACGCCCTCACCCGCGGCAACAAGTCGGTGATCTCGAAGCTCAACCGCTTTGCCCACGACCTGCACGCCTACTTCGTCACCGGCGCGCGCGTGCGCCCCACCGGCGCCCGCGCCGAGGACGGCACCGTGCGCCTGGCCGCGGCTCAGCGCTAAACCGCAAGCAAGGAAGTCATCATGGCATTCGGTACTCTCGACGGCGACGACGACGAGGTGATGAGCGAGATCAACATGACGCCGCTGGTCGACGTCATGCTGGTGCTGCTGATCATCTTCATCATCACCATCCCCGTGATCAACCACGCGGTGAAGATCGACCTGCCGCGCGCCACCAACACCCCGAACGACCCGAAGCCGCAGAACATCAACGTCTCGATCGACGCTGCCGGCAAGGTCTTCTGGAACCAGGTGGAAGTGGACCAGGCCACGCTGGCAAGCAATATCGCGCTGGCCGCGCAGCAGCAGCCGCAGCCTGAGCTGCACCTGCGCGCGGACCGCGAGGTGCGCTACGAGCGCGTGGCCGAGGTCATGGCCGCCGCGCAGCACGGCGGCCTGGGCAAGATCGGCTTTATCACCGAACCCAAGCAGTAGGCGGGCGCCGCCAGGCGCTCCGGAACGACAAAGGGCACCTCAGGGTGCCCTTTGTCGTTGATGCCGCCGAGTCATGGCGCCAGCCTGCGCTGCGTCGCCTCTTGCGCCCCCCTTCTAACCGCACTTGGTCGTTCCGCGAATCTTAGTCAGAGGCTATTGTAATGATAACAATTCTCATTTAATATCTTTCCATCGACTGCGCCATGACCGGCGCGCCCTTTTTGCAGAACGGAGCCAGAAGATGAGCACACTTTCCCTGCCGCTGTCGCAACCGCGTGAAGTCACCCGCCGCCGGCTGTCGCTGCGCCGCGTCGAGGTCGCCGCGCAACCGCGCCGCGAGGCCAGCGCGAAGGCGGCACCGTCGACCATCGCATCCGTGAAATCCGCGGTGGCGGCCCTGCCCGCCCGGCTCGAGGCACTGGTGCGCGACAGCCTGTCGCCAGCGCCTGCCGGCGAGGCGGTCGCCCTGGATGCCATCATGCGCGGCGCCAGCACCCTGCCGATCCTGCACAACGGCGATGTCTACACGCTGCGCGTCACGCGCTACGGCAAGCTGATCCTGACGAAATGACGCGGCCCCGCGGCGATACCGCAAGGTTGAAGCCAGAGGGAAGCGATCTAGACCCGCGTTGGGCGCGGGTGCCACGTACGTGGCAGTAAAGACTTTTGTGGGGACCACCTCGGAACGAGGTGTTGGGCAGTAGCCAGGTACTGGTGCCGCGGGCGGGATTCAGACCCCACGCCGGGCCGACCGTACCCAGCCATGCCCTCTTTTATGCCGCCCCGCAGGCCATGCCTGCGGGGCATTTTCATGCGCCGGCACAGTGGCCGGCGCAAGGGCTTTACAGGCCCAGCGCAGCGATGCCGGCACGCGCGATCTGCGCGTCTTCGGTCGACTTCACGCCCGACACGCCCACGGCACCGACCACCTGATCGTTGCAGACGATGGGCACGCCGCCCTCCAGCATGCCTTGCAGCACCGGCGCCGTCATGAACGAGTAGCGGCCGTTGTTGATCATGTCTTCGTATACCTTCGACTCGCGACGGCCCAGCGCCGAGGTACGGGCCTTTTCGCCGGCAATATAGGCCGAGATCGGCGCGGCACCATCCAGGCGCTGCATCGCCAGCAGATGGCCGCCATCGTCCACCACGACGATCGACACGGCCCATTGATGATTCTTCGCCTCGGTTTCCGCAGCGGCCATGATCTTCTTCACGTCGTCTGCCGTCAGAACCGTCTTTTGCTGCATGCCACTCTCCTGGTCATTCATTTGGTTGAGGCCGAAGTATAGCGCCGCACCCCCGCCATCGTCATGACAGGCGCCCCATTGCGGTGCGCCGGAGCGCGGGGAAAAACAAAAATGGCCCGCGCTTGGCGGGCCATTCATCATGGACGGACAACAGCGATTCAGGCGCCGTCCGAGTACGGATCCGGCTTGCCCATGCGCGCGCCATCGGTGTATGGATCGGGCTTGCCGAGGCGGGCACCGTCGGTGAACGGATCAACCTTGCCCATCTTGGCACCATCGGTGTACGGGTCCGTCTTGCCGACCCTGGCGCCGTCCAGGTACGGATCGACCTTGCCGACGGCGGCAAATGCGGAGGTGGAAAGCGCGCCCAGCGCGGCCAGGGCTGCGACGGCAGCAACGGCTTGTGTGATCTTCATGGATATTCCCCTTGCTATTGTTAGTCGAGGCACCGTACAGCACTTCGCGGTGCCGTCATCACGATGTCACAACGGTAGTTTAGGGGAAAACCCTTATGACGATAGAGGTGACGCTTTGAGCAGTCTGTTCAAATAATTTGACTACGCTCAGCAAGGGGTCGAATTTCCGGGAACTGGCTTCAGCGCCTCATGTCGCAGTGCGGCAGGAAAAAAGAAAGGACCCCGGAGGGCCCCTTCTCTTTCAAAAAGCTTGCGCAGCTCGAACGGGCGATCAGTCGTCGCGCCAACGGCCATGACCATGGCCATGCCCACGGCCACGGCCACGATGGTATCCCGGCGGGCCATAGTAGCCGCGGTGGCCGCCGTAATAGCGCGGCGGGCCGTAGTAGCCAGGACCGTAATAGACCGGACGCGGTCGTACCACCACCGGGGGCGGGCCGTAGTAGACCGGCGCAGGTGCCACCACGACAGGCGGCGGTGCATAGTAAGCCGGGGCTGGCGGATAATAGGCGGGCGCGCCAACCACTACGCCCGGCACGCCGATTGCCACGCCGACGCTCACATGGGCCATTGCTGCCCCGGAAGCAAGCCCGGCTGCGACACCGAATGCTACGAGCCACCAACGTTTCATATCCGCCTCTCAAAGTGAGATTTCTCTTAATCCGTATTGTAGGGGTTCGGAATTTTCCAGGTGCAACGGCAAGGTCGACATTGTTACCAGCCGTAACAGCGGCGTCACTTTTTCGCGCGCCAGGCGCCCGCAGCAGTAACGCGCTTGCATCCGGGATGCCGAGCCACCACAATACCGGGCTTGCCGTGCGGCCGTGGAGAAATTGGTAGACTCAGCAGACTTAAAATCTGCCGCCTTTCCAGGCTTACGGGTTCGAGTCCCGTCGGCCGCACCAGGGTGTACAGCCCCCCTCCGCTCCCGCTTCAAAATAAAAGAAGGGGCCATCGGCCCCCTTCTTTTGCTGCCTTCAGCTCCGCGCGCGTCAGGCCATCGCGTAGCACATCAGCGCACCCACCCCCATCAGGAACACGAACAGCACACCGGCCAGCGCCAGCGGCTTGCGTCCGGCGCGCACCAGATCGCCGATGCGGGTGTGCAGGCCGATCGCCAGCATCGCGCAGGCCAGCAGCCAGTTGTCCAGCGCGATCAGCGGCGCCTTCCAGGCAGTGGGCACGGTGCCGGCCGAGTTGACCGCCATCACTGCGACAAACCCCACCGCGAACCACGGCACCGACTTCAGGATGCCATGCAGGCGGCTGCCGCCTGCGGTGCCTTGCTCGGCTTGCTCGCCGCCCTGCGGCCACAGCGCCATCACCAGCAGCAGAGGGCCCAATGCCAGCACGCGCACCATCTTGGCCACCACGGCAGCGTCGGCGGTCGGCTCGCTGATCATCTTGCCGGCGGCGATCACCTGGGCCACCTCGTGCAGCGTCGCGCCGGTAAAGATGCCGAACATGCGCTCGCTGACGGCCCAGTGCCAGTGGCCGGTCGCCAGTTCGTACAGATAGGGATAAAGCAGCATGCCGACGGTGCCGAACAGCACCACCGTCGCCACCGCCACGGCGGTCTGTTTGTCGTCGGTGCGCACCACCGATGATACGGCGATGGCCGCGGCGGCACCGCAGATGGCGCTGCCGGAGCTGACCAGGATCGCTTCGCGGCGGCTCAGGCCGAAGAACGTCGTACCCACCCAGGTGCCGAACAGCAGCGTGGCCACCAGCATGGTCAGCGGCACCACGATGCCCGGCAGGCCCAGGGCGACAATCGAGGCAAAGGTCAGGCGCAGCCCGTACAGCGCCACGCCCAGCCGCAGCAGGTGGTGGCGTGCGACCTGCATGCCGGGGGCCAGCGGCGCCAGCCAGTGGCGCGGCAGCGTGTTGGCCGCGACCATGCCGGCGCACATGGCCAGCGTCAGCGCGCTGAGCCCGTAGCGCGCCACGGCCGGATGCTCGGCCAGCGCAATCGCCAGCCAGGCAATGCCGCCCAGCGGTACCAGCGTCAGCAGGCGCTGCGACCACGGCGGCGGCAAGGCCGGCGCGGCGGCCGGGGTGGTGCGGGGGGCGGAGACGGAGGACATGGCAGGCTCGGGTCGTGTTCTTTAGTGACTCAAGCGTACTGGCACCCCGCTAACCCGTAAAACGGGTAATATCGTTATGCGTTATTGATTATATCGATATGAACCACCGCCCCGATCCCCGGCCCGAACATCGTCCCCTGCGCCTGACGCTGCGCCAGCTGTCCGTCTTCGTTGCCGTGGCCCAGCATGGCAGCACCATGGCGGCGGCGCAGGCACTTGCGATGTCGCAGTCGGCCGTCAGCGCCTCGCTGGCCGAGCTTGAGCGCGCGCTCGACAGCCCGCTGTTCGACCGCGTGGCCCGTCGGCTCAGCATCAACGAGACCGGCCGCCAGTTTTTCCCGCGCGCGCTGTCGCTGCTGGACCAGGCCCAGGAACTGGAGCGCTTTGCCACCCAGACCGGCGTGCAGCTGCGCATCGCGGCCAGCAATACCATAGGCAGCTACATCCTGCCGCCGCTGCTGGCGGGCTTCCGCCATTCGCGCAGCGGCCCATGCACGCTGGACCTGCGCATCGGCAATACCCGCGAGGTGCTGCAATCGTTGCTGCAGTTCGACGCCGATATCGGCCTGGTCGAAGGCGCCAGCCATGAGCGCGACCTGCGCAGCGTGCCCTGGTGCGATGACGAGATGGTGGTGGTAGTCGGCCCCTCGCATCCGCTTGCGGCCGTGCCGCACGACCTGGTGGCGCTGCGCGATGCCGAGTGGATCGTGCGCGAGCCGGGCTCGGGCACGCGCGAGGTCATCGAGGAACGGCTGGTGCCGCTGCTGGGCGAGCTGCGCTTCGCGCTGGAGCTGGGCAACGCCGAAGCCATCAAGCGCGCAGTGATGAGCGGCTTCGGCGTCAGCTGCCTGTCGCTGCATGTGGTGCGCGATGAACTGGAGCGCGGCACGCTGGTGGCGATCCGCGACGGCCTGCCACGCATCGTGCGGCCGCTGCAGCTGGTGGTGCACCAGGACAAGTTCCCGACCCAGGGGCTGCTGGCCTTTACCGAATACCTGCGCACCATGGCGCCGCGGATCGGCGGCTGAGCCGCACCCAGGCTCCGGTCAGGCCGGCTGCGGATCCGCGCTGCGATTGCGCCGCGCCGTGTACAGGTCGAGCAGGTGGAACAGCACCGGATTGAGCATGATCGACAGCAGCGCCCCGGCCAGGATCAGCGCCTGGCCGCGCTCGGGCAGGATCTTCAGGTAGACGCCGAGGCTGGCGAGAATGAACGAGAACTCGCCGATCTGCGCCAGGCTCACGGCAATGGTCATGCCGGTCTGCCCGGAATGCCCGAAGGCACGCACGATGCCCAGCGCCGCCAGCGACTTGCCCACCACGATGATAAACACCGTCGCCAGCACGCCCCACGGATCGTTGACCAGCACCATCGGGTCGAACAGCATGCCCACGGATACGAAGAAAAGCACGGCGAAGGCATCGCGCAGCGGCAGCGACTCTTCGGCCGCACGATGACTGAACTCGGACTCCGCCAGCACCATGCCGGCAAAGAACGCGCCCAGCGCGAACGACACGCCAAAGAGCGCATAGGCGCCGTAGGCCACACCCAGCGCCGTCGCCAGCACGCCCAGGCGGAACATCTCGCGGTTGCCGGTCCAGACGATGCGCTCCAGCATCCACGGGATAAAGCGCCGGCCGATCACCAGCATCACCGCGACGAAAGCGGCCACCTTGCCCAGCGTCGCGAAGATCGCGAGCACCACGTCACCGGTAGCCGGCGCGGCCTCGCCCGATGTTTCGCCCGAGGTTACGCCGGAAGCCGCCAGCAGACCTGCCATGGCCGGCAGCAGCACCAGGGCCAGCACCATCGCCAGGTCTTCCACGATCAGCCAGCCGACCGCGATGCGGCCCTGCGGCGACTCCACCAGGTCACGCTCCTGCAAGGCCTTTAGCAGCACCACGGTGCTCGCCACCGACAGCGCCAGTCCGTACACCAGCCCCTGCCCCCATGACCAGCCGAAGCCCCAGGCCACCAGCATGCCCATCAGCGTGGCGATGCCGATCTGCACCACCGCCCCCGGAATGGCGATGCGCTTGACCGCCATCAGGTCCTTGATCGAAAAGTGCAGCCCCACCCCGAACATCAGCAGGATCACGCCAAGCTCGGCCAGCTCCGGCGCCAGGGCCTGGTCGGCGGTATAGCCGGGCGTGTGCGGACCGACCACGATGCCCGCGCACAGGTAGCCGATCAACGGCGGCAGGCGCAGCCGGCTGGCGATGGCGCCAAGGATAAAGGCCAGGACGATACCGCCGACGATGGTACTGATAAGCGGGGTGGCGTGATGCATGCGCGCGGGATTCCTCGTGTCAGGGGCTGAACGGCTAACCCGCTCCCGGCCCTGGCAACCGCGACAGCGCATCCGGCGCGCACCAGCGGTCAGCGCGGGGAAATCGCCGCAACAATTGGCAGCAGCATCGGAACGGGGAAGAACGGGAAGTGCCGCAGCGGCCCCGGACACGCCGGCGGCGCGTCACGGATCGGGGATGGCGATTGACATGCTGCCCCGCTATCCATCACGCGGAGCCCCCCGAAAAGCGTACGACAGGAGTAATGTAACATGCCCGCCACGTGCCCGAGGCGCGGAGATGGCGGACGATCCGGCGCCTGCTTGACTGAAGGCGAGGCAGGGAACTGGCCCGGAAAACAAAAACGGCGCCGCGAGGCGCCGTTCTGCATGCAACTGGAGGCGGAGGTCGGAATCGAACCGGCGTACACGGCTTTGCAGGCCGCTGCATAACCACTCTGCCACCCCGCCAGGTGACGTGCTGCTGGATTGTATCCGCATTCAGCCGATGCTGCCGGAGCGCAGCTTCCGGCAATGTCTTGCGGCGATTCAACCCAAACAAAAAGGGAAGCGGTGCTTCCCTTTGGGGATTGGAGCGGGAGACGAGTCTCGAACTCGCGACCTCAACCTTGGCAAGGTTGCGCTCTACCAACTGAGCTACTCCCGCAGGGGCACTACCGAATTCCAATAAGGTGTTTTATGCCGCAACACGCTGCTATCTCACAACATCTTGCGCTAAACCCACCTTATCTCGCTGCTTTCGTTTGTGTCGTCAGCAACGAGAATGAGATTATGCAAAGAACTGCTCTCGCCGTCAACACCTTTTCAAAAATTCTTTTCATTTCTGCGCGCCGGCGCGCGCCACCATCCCGCTGCGCTCGCGGATTTGCGGCCAGGCCAGCTTCATGTAATAGAACATCGACCACAGCGTCAGCACCGCCGCCACGTAGATCATCCACGTGCCGAGCAGGTGGGCATCGAAGCCGAACAGGCGGTCGCTGTACAGCAGCAGCGGGATCGCCACCATCTGCACCGTGGTCTTGAGCTTGCCGAGGAAGTTCACCGCGACGCTCTTGGAAGCGCCGATCTGCGCCATCCATTCACGCAGAGCCGAAATGGTGATCTCGCGCCCGATGATCACCAGCGCGATCAGGTCCGTGACCCGGCCCAGTGCCAGCAGCGAAAGCAGCGCTGCCGTCACCATCAGCTTGTCGGCGACCGGATCCAGGAAGGCCCCGAACGACGAGGTCTGGTTCCAGCGCCGCGCAAGGAACCCGTCCAGCCAGTCCGTGACCGCGGCAATGATGAAGAACGACGCCGCCGTCAGGTTCTTGGCGTGCATCGGCAACCACGCGTCGGGCAGGTAGAACACGCCAACCACCAGGGGAATCATGGCGACGCGAAGCCAGGTCAGCAGGATCGGGAAATTGAAGGGCATGGAACTCGGGCGGCGGGGGACGGTAACCAATCTTGCGATTGTCGCCGATTTCCGGACCAATCGACCATCACTGGTCAATTTCCCACCGCGCGGCCCCGCGCGCTCAGTGCAACTGCCGGTAGATCTCTTCGGCCAGGCCGCGTGAAATGCCCTCGACGCTGGCCAGTTCGTCGATGCTGGCGGCCATCACGCCGCGCAGCCCACCGAAGCGGGTCAGCAGCTTCTGGCGCCGGCGCGCGCCGATGCCCTCGATCTCTTCCAGCCTCGAGGTGGTGCGCGTCTTGGCGCGGCGCGCGCGCATGCCGGTGATGGCAAAGCGGTGCGCCTCGTCGCGGATCTGCGCCACCAGCATCAGCGCGGCGCTGCCCTGCCCCAGTTCCAGCGACGGACGGCCATCGGCGAACACCAGCGTCTCCAGGCCGACCTTGCGGCCCTCGCCCTTGGCCACGCCGACCAGCAGGCCGATATCCAGCCCGAGTTCTTCGAACACCTGCCGTGCCACCTCGACCTGTCCCTTGCCGCCGTCGATCAGCACGATCTGCGGCACCTGCGCCGCGGCTTCGCTGCCGGCCTCCATGCCGCCGTCTTCCTGGATCTGCTCGACCAGCTTCTGGTAGCGCCGCGTCAGCACCTGGCGCATGGCCGCGTAGTCATCGCCGGGAATGATGTCCTGGATGTTGTAGCGGCGGTATTCGCTGTTCTGCATGTCGTGGTGGTGGTACACCACGCACGATGCCTGGGTGGCCTCGCCGGCGGTATGGCTGATGTCAAAGCATTCCACGCGCAGCAGCGCCAGGTCTTCCAGGTCCAGCCCGATGGTTTCGGCCAGCGCGCGCGTACGCGCCTCCTGGCTGCCCTGCTCGGCCAGCCGGCGCGACAGCGCCAGCGCGGCGCCCTGCTGCGCCATCTCCAGCCAGACCTTGCGCTGGCCCTGCGGCTGGCGCACCAGCGTGACCTTGCGCCCGGCGTGCAGCGTCAGCGCCTCGAGCACCGTGGCATCGTCCGGCGCATGGCTGACGACGATGATGGGCGGCGCCGGCTGCTCCAGGTAGTGCTGCACCATGAAGGCCGACAGCACCCGGGTGGCGATGCGGTCGACGGTCAGCGGCGGCGCGGCGGCGGCGCTGTCATCCTCGCGCTCATCGGCATCCTCGACGATCATCGCCGCTTCGTCGGCATGGGCCGGGAAGTAGGCCTTGTCGCCCAGATGGCGGCTGCCGCGCACCATGGCCAGGTTGACGCAGGCACGCCCGCCCTCCACGGCGACGGCCAGCACGTCGATGTCGCGCGCCTGCCCGCCTACCTCTTCCACCGCCTGGCGCTTGAGCACGGTCGACAGCGCCGCGATCTGGTCGCGCACGGCCGCGGCCTGCTCGAACTCCAGCCGCTCGGCGTGCTGTTCCATCTTGCCCTGCAGGCCTTCCAGCACCTCGGTCTGGCGGCCTTGCAGGAAGCGCGCCGCATTGGCGACGTCGCGCGCGTAGTCCTCTTCGCTGATGGCGTTGACGCACGGACCGGTGCAGCGATGGATCTGGTGCAGTAAGCACGGCCGCGTGCGGTTGTTGAAGACGGTGTCCTCGCAGGTGCGCAGCTGGAACACCTTCTGCAGGATCTGCATGCTCTCGCGCACCGCATAGGCGCTCGGGAACGGCCCGAAGTACTGATGCTTGCGGTCGGTGGCGCCGCGGTAGTACGCCATGCGCGGGAAGCGGTGCCCGGTCAGCTTCAGGAACGGGTACGATTTGTCGTCGCGGAACAGGATGTTATAGCGCGGCGCCAGCGCCTTGATCAGGTTGTTCTCGAGCAGCAGCGCCTCGGCCTCGGTGCGCACCACCGTGGTATCGATGCGGGCAATGCGCGCCACCATCATCGCAATACGCGGCGACAACTGGGTCTTGTTGAAGTAGCTCGACACCCGCTTCTTCAGGTCGCGCGCCTTGCCCACGTACAGCACATTGCCTGCCGCGTCGAAATAGCGGTACACGCCCGGCAGGCCGGGCAGGCGGGAAATGACCGGGCGCGGGTCGAACGGCTCCGGCGGCGCTTCAGCAGCCGCCTCGGCAGTCACCTCGGCTGGCCGGGCGGCCGCCGCTTCGGCCGGAACTTCGTCGGCGGGATTTGGGGAATCGGGTTGCTGGTCGGACATTGGGGACGGTGACCGCTACACGGCCTGCGCGCATCAAAACGGCATGGCCTCTAAAATCGCAAGTTTAGAGCAATTCAGCGC
>NZ_JBYTAG010000100.1:0-19503 GCF_058787995.1 Cupriavidus sp. FW305-27 | reverse complement strand
GTGGCCTTACTGGGTGGGGCTGGCGGCGGCTGCGGGTTGCGCCGGGTATCATTACACGCTGATTCGTGACCGCGACCGGATGCGGTGTTTCGCGGCGTTCCGGCATAACAACTGGCTGGGGGCCTGTGTGTTTGCGGGGACGGCGGTGGCTTATGCAATTCGCTGATTAGATCCCGCTGGTTTTCTCCCCTCTCCCGCTTGCGGGAGAGGGGAGCGTTCACATGGGGCGGCGGCCAGGTCAGAGCGCCCGCGGTTTGGCCGCGCCTCAATCCTTCCCGAACTCCGCCCCCATCTCCTTGCCCCGCGCCGCGGCAGCATGCATCGCGCGCACGAAGGCATCACCAATGCCCGAAGCCTCCATCGCCGTCAGCGCCGCATACGTCGTGCCGCCCTTGGACGTCACGCGCTCACGCAGCGTCGACACCGGCTCGGAAGACTGCCCGGCCAGGGTAGCAGCGCCACGGAAGGTCTCTACCGCCAGTTCGCGGCCTTGCTCCGCCGTCAGGCCCAGCTCGGTGGCGGCGCGTTCCATCGCTTCGATAAAGTAGAAGACATAGGCCGGCCCACTGCCGGAAATGGCGGTGACCGCATCGATCTGGTCATCCCCATCCACCCATACGCACTTGCCGACGGCCTCGGCCACCGCGCTGGCGATCGCGCGGTCTTCGGCCGACAGCCCGGCCGGCGCGGCCAGCCCGGTCATGCCCATGCCGGCCAGCGCCGGCGTGTTCGGCATCGCCCGCACCAGCCGGGCGCGCCCGTCCAGCCAGCGCTCCATGTCCTGCAGCCGGATGCCGGCGGCCACGCTGATCACCAGGTTGCCCTTGCCGCTGGCCGGCAGGATCGGCAGCAGCTGCGCCGCGGCGTCGCGGAACTGCTGCGGCTTGACCGCCAGCACCAGCACGTCGCAGGCGCCGAAGGCGGCATCCGGCGCGCCGGCGGCATGCACGCCGAGGTCGCGCGCCAGGCGTTGCTGGGCCTCGGGGAAGGGGTCGACCACGCGGATCGAGCCGGCCGGCACGCCGCGGGCGATCAGGCCGCCGATCAGTGCGGTGGCCATGTTGCCGCCGCCGAGAAAGCCAAAGGTAAGGGTATCGAGCATGGAGATCCGTTGGGGGGCTTGAAGGGAATGGACTGGGCGCGCCGGACTACGGGTATTGGCGCGCTCCGAAAATGGCGGTGCCGATCCGCACCAGCGTGGCGCCCTCGGCGATGGCGGCTTCCATGTCGCCCGACATGCCCATCGACAGCGTGTCGAGGTCCAGGCCGTCGGTGCGCAGCGCCTGCAGCATGGCGCGCATGGCCGCGAACGGGCGGCGCTGCGCGGCGGGGTCGTGCTCGGGCTCGGGGATGGCCATCAGCCCGCGCAGGCGCAGGCCTGGCAGCGCGGCGACGGCATGTGCCAGGCCGGGCACCTCTGCCGGGGCGACGCCGCTCTTGCTGGCTTCGCCGCTGATATTGACCTGGATGCAGACCTGCAGCGCGGCCATGCCGGCCGGGCGCTGGGCCGACAGCCGCTCGGCGATCCTGAGCCGGTCGACGGCGTGCACCCAGTCGAAATGCTCCGCCACCAGGCGGGTCTTGTTGCTCTGCAGCGGGCCGATGAAATGCCATTGCAGGCGGTGGCGCAGGTCGGCCAGCGCGGCGATCTTGTCGACGCCTTCCTGGACGTAGTTTTCGCCGAAAGCGACCTGTCCGGCGGCGTATGCGGCCCTTATGCGGTCGGGGGGAACGGTCTTGGAAACCGCCAGCAGGGCGATGTCCGCGGGCTGTCTGCCGGCTTGTTGTGCGGCCGCCGCGATGCGCTGGTGAACGGCTTGCAAGTTGGCGGCAATTACAGACATAATCCGGCGAACATACAAAAGAAAGTACGCAAAGTACTGATAACTAGGGTGGGGTCATTATAGATGGACATCGCGCAGCTATTGGCTTTCGCTGTCAAGAACAAGGCGTCTGATCTTCATCTCTCCGCGGACATGCCGCCGATGGTGCGGATCCACGGCGACATGCGCCGGATCAACATCGCCTCGATGACGCACAAGGATGTCCACGCCATGGTGTACGACATCATGAGCGACACCCAGCGCAAGGCCTACGAAGAACGCCTCGAAATCGATTTCTCGTTCGAGATCGCCGGCCTGTCCCGCTTCCGGGTCAATGCCTATAACACCCAGCGCGGCGCCGCCGCGGTGTTCCGTACCATTCCCTCCAAGGTGCTCACGCTCGAAGAGCTGCGCGCGCCCGCGGTGTTTGCCGACCTGTGCATGAAGCCGCGCGGGCTGGTGCTGGTGACGGGCCCGACCGGCTCGGGCAAGTCCACCACGCTGGCGGCGATGGTCGACCATCGCAACGAAAGCGACATGGGCCACATCCTCACGGTGGAGGACCCGATCGAATTCGTGCACAGCTCCAAGAAGAGCCTGATCAACCAGCGCGAGCTGGGGCCGCACACGCATTCGTTTGCCAACGCGTTGCGCTCGGCACTGCGTGAAGACCCGGACGTGATCCTGGTGGGTGAGCTGCGCGACCTGGAAACCATCCGCCTGGCGCTGACCGCGGCCGAGACCGGCCACCTGGTCTTCGGCACGCTGCACACCAGCTCAGCGGCCAAGACCATCGACCGCGTGGTCGATGTGTTCCCGCCCGAAGAGAAGGACATGGTGCGCACCATGCTGTCGGAATCGCTGGAGGCGGTGATCTCGCAGACGCTGCTGAAGACGCGCGACGGCAATGGCCGCACCGCCGCGCACGAGATCATGATCGCCACGCCCGCGATCCGCCACCTGATCCGCGAGAACAAGATCGCGCAGATGTACTCGATGATGCAGACCAGCAGCGGGCTGGGCATGCAGACGCTGGACCAGTGCCTGTCTGACCTGATCAAGCGCAGCGTCATCAGCTACAACGACGCGCGCGCCATCGCCAAGAACCCCGACGCGTTCATGGGCTGAGGCCCGCTCCCCAGCAGGACACCGACATGCTCGATCGCGAATCCGCCGCCAAGTACATCAACGACCTGCTGGAGCTGATGGTCAGCAACCGCGGCTCGGACCTGTTCATTACCTCTGACTTCCCGCCGGCGATCAAGGTCGACGGCAAGATCAAGCCGGTGTCGCAGCAGCCGCTGAACCCGACCCAGGCGCTGGGCCTGGTGCGCTCGGTGATGAACGAGCGCCAGGTGCAGGACTTCGACACCAGCCGCGAATGCAATTTCGCGATCACCGCGCCCAAGGCCGGGCGCTTCCGCGTGTCGGCCTTTATCCAGCAGGGCAAGGCCGGCATGGTGGTGCGCACCATCAATACGCGCATTCCCTCGGTGGCCGACCTGGACCTGCCGGCGACGCTGCATGAGGTGGTGATGGCCAAGCGCGGGCTGGTGATCGTGACCGGCGCCACCGGCTCGGGCAAGTCGACCACGCTGGCGGCAATGCTGGATCACCGCAACGCGCATTCGTACGGCCATATCATCACCATCGAGGATCCGATCGAGTACGTGCATGCGCACCAGAACTGCATCGTCACGCAGCGCGAGGTCGGCATCGATACCGAGTCCTGGCACGTGGCGCTGAAGAACACGCTGCGCCAGGCGCCCGACGTGATCCTGATCGGCGAAATCCGTGACCGCGAGACCATGGAGTACGCGATGCAGTACGCCGAGACCGGCCACCTGTGCCTGGCCACGCTGCACGCCAACAATGCCAACCAGGCGATCGACCGCGTGGTCAACTTCTTCCCCGAGGAAAAGCGCCAGCAGCTGCTGATCGACCTGTCGCTGAACCTGAAGGCGATGATCTCGCAGCGCCTGCTGCCGCGCGCCGGCAAAAAGGGGCGCGTGCCGGCGGTGGAGATCATGATCGGCACGCCGCTGGTGGCCGACCTGATCTTCAAGGGCGAGATCCACGAGCTCAAGGAAGTCATCAAGAAGTCGCGCGAGCAGGGCATGGTCTCGTTCGACCAGGCGCTGTTCGACCTGTACGAGGAAGGCAAGATCACCTACGAGGACGCGCTGCGCAATGCCGACTCGCTCAACGACCTGCGCCTGATGATCAAGCTGCACAGCGCGAGCGCCAAGGACACCGACCTGGGTGCCGGCACCGAGCATCTCAATGTCATCTGATTCGTGCACGGTGATGCGCATGGCGTTATGCTTGGGCCACGCAAGGGCCAGTTCCGGCCCCAGGAGTCTGCCATGAGCAATGTCTACCAGTTCGAAGCCAACTCGCTGGCCGGCCAGCCGGTACCGCTGTCGCAGTTCCAGGGCAAGGTGATGCTGGTCGTCAACACCGCCAGCGAATGCGGGTTCACGCCGCAGTACGAGGGCCTGCAGAAGCTCTACGACGAATACCACGAGCGCGGCCTGGAGGTGCTGGGCTTCCCGTGCAACCAGTTCGGCAAGCAGGAGCCGGGCGATGCGCAGCAGACCGGCCAGTTCTGCGAAACGCGCTTTGCGGTGCGCTTCCCGATGTTCGCCAAGATCGACGTGAACGGTGCCGACGCCCATCCGCTGTACCAGTGGCTGACCACGGAAAAGCGTGGCGTGCTCGGTACCCAGGGCATCAAATGGAACTTCACCAAGTTCCTGCTGCGCCGCGACGGCACGGTGTTCAAGCGCTATGCGCCGACCACCAAGCCCGACGAGCTGCGCGCCGATATCGAGATGCTGCTGTCCGACCCGGCTGCCTGAGCGGGACTAGGTGCCGCTGGCGCGCACCGCGCGCAGGAAACCGTTGAGCGAGCGGTCGGGCGTTTCGTGGAAATGGTCGTCCAGCATGCGGATGGCGCGGCAGCGGTCCAGCCGGAAGCTGCGATAGTCCGAGCGCGTGGTGCACCACGTCGCCAGCAACCAGGCATTGCCCCAGAAGAACAGGCCCAGCGGCATCACCACGCGTTCGGTGATGCGCTGCTGCACGTCGCAATAGTCGAGCAGCAGCAATTTCTGTTCGCCCAGCGCCCCGTGTACCACGTCGAAGGCCTCGCGCACATGCGCCTGGTTGACGTATTCCGGCGCGAACACGCGGCTTTGCTGCGCTGCCAGCCGGCGCGGCGGCGGCAGCGCGGCCATCAGTTTTTCCAGCGCGGGATCGGCCGCGGCGGCCAGCGCGCCGCCGCCCCAGGCTTTCAGGAGGCGCAGGCCGGCGACCAGTGCTTCGACTTCCATGGCGGTGAACATCAGCGGCGGGACATCGAAGTCGGCGCGCAGCCGGTAGCCGATGCCGGCCTCGCCCTCGACCGGCACGCCTGACAGCGACAGCGCCTGGATATCACGGTAGACGGTGCGTTCCGACACCCCGAGCCGCTGCGCCAGCAGCGCCGCCGTGGTCAGGCGGCGGCCGCGCAGCACCTGCACGATCTGGAACAGGCGGTCGGCGCGGCGGCTCATCGGGGGCGGCTTGCCATCGGGGTCAGGCGGCCACGGGCTCGTGCAGCCCGATGCGGTTGCCTTCGCTGTCGGTGATATGGGCGATGCGGCCGATCTCGCCCGGCAGGCGCAGCGGCCCGAACACCGTCTTGCCGCCGGCGCGCGCGGCGCGCTCCAGCAGCACATCCAGTTCCGGCGCATGCAGGTACGGCACCGCGCCGTAGTAGTTGCTGGGGCGATAGCCCTCGCCGGCGACCAGCGCGCCGCCCGGGTCGGGGTGGGGGAACACGGCCATGTCGACCTGGCTCATGGTCTCGCGGCGCAGCTGGATATTGAACACCTGCTCGTAGAAGCCGACCGCGCGGCTCATGTCGACGACGGGGATTTCCAGCCAGTTGATCAGACGGTTGCTCATGACAGACTCCTTGGTTCCAGGTGAAGGGGAGTGGGGAGCTCGCATCATGCGCGGGGGCTGCTGACAGCGTGCTGTCAGGAGCGTGTCAGTGTGGCATCCACGCCGCCATCACCGGCACCATGATCGCCGTCAGCACGCCGTTCAGGCCCATGCCCAGCGCGGCAAAGGCGCCGGCTTCCTGGTTGACCTGGAAGGCGCGCGCGGTGCCGATGCCGTGGGCCGCCACGCCGGTGGCGAAACCGCGCACGCTGTAGTCGCGGATGCGCAGCAGGTTCAGCACGCTGGTGGCGCTGACCGCGCCGATGATGCCGGTGGCCATCACCAGCACCGCGGTCAGCGAGGGCAGCCCGCCGATCTTCTCGGCCACGCCCATGGCGATCGGGATCGTCACCGACTTGGGCGCGAGCGAGCGCACGGTCTCGGGCGATGCGCCCAGCAGCCAGGCAATTCCCACCGCCGACACCACCGCCACCACCGAGCCCGCCACCAGTCCTGCCAGCAGCGGGAACACATGGGTGCGCAGCTTGGGCAGCTGCAGGTACAGCGGCACCGCCAGTGCCACCGTGGCCGGCCCCAGCAGGAAGTGCACGAACTGCGCGCCGTCGAAGTAGGTCTTGTAGGGCGTGCCGGTGACGGTCAGCACCGTGACCAGCAGCGCCACCGCGATCATCACCGGGTTGGCCAGCGGCGAGAAGCGCGAACGCTCATAGATGCGGAAGGCAAAGACGTAGGCCAGCAGCGTGGCGGTCAGCCCGACCAGCGGGCTCGCGGCCAGGTAGACCCAGATCTCGTTGAGGCGGGGCGTCATCATGCCTGCTCTCCTTTCGCATCGGCGGGCGGGACATCGGCGCGCTTGCGCATCAGCATGCGCGTGACCACGGCGGTGGTGGCGATGGCCAGCCAGGTGGACACCACCAGCGCCACCAGGATCGGCATCCATTCGCCCTCGATGCGGTTGGCATGGACCATGATGCCGACGCCGGCCGGCACGAACAGCAGCGACAGGTGCTTGAGCAGCTCAGTGGTGGTGCCCTGGATGATGGGCAGCAGGCGGTCGTCGAAGGCGAGCCAGCCGAACAGCAGGATCATACCCAGCACGGGGCCGGGCACCGGCAGGGTCAGCGCGTAGCTGATCACCTCGCCGATGGACTGGAAAACCAACAGGATTGCAAAGGTCTGGAGCATGGGGGCGTGGCGTTTGGTCGCAGGTGCGCGGCGCGCGTCCGGAAGGGATGCGCGCTGCCGCCCATGCTGCCCGCCCGCGCTAGCCGAGCATCTTGTCGACCAGTTCGATCCAGTGCATCACCGGGGTGCCGGTGCCGCCCTGCAGGTGCGAGATGCAGCCGATATTGGCCGAGACGATGGCTTCGGGCTGCGTGGCCTGCAGTTTGGCGAGCTTGTCGTCGCGCAGGCGGTAGGCCAGTTCCGGCTGCAACACCGAATAAGTGCCCGCCGAGCCGCAGCACAGGTGGCTGTCAGCGCAGAGTTTGACTTCGACGCCGAGGCCGGTCAAGAGCGCTTCGACTTTGCCGCGGATCTGCTGGCCGTGCTGCAGCGTGCAGGGCGGGTGGTAAGCCACGCGCCGGTTGTCGCGCGGGACCGCGCCGGCCAGGGTGTGCAGCTCGTCGGCAAAGTCCGGCAAGACTTCGGACAGGTCGCGCGTCAGCGCCGAGACGCGGCGGGCGCGCTCGGCGTACTTCGGATCGTTGCGCAGCAGGTGCCCGTAGTCCTTGACCATCGCGCCGCAGCCCGAGGCGGTCATCACGATGGCCTCGGCGCCGTCCTCGATATGCGGCCACCAGGCATCGATGTTGCGGCGCATATTGTCGAGGCCGCCGTCGTGGTCGCCGGTGTGGAAGCGGATCGCGCCGCAGCAGCCGGCTTCGCGCGCCACCAGCAGTTGTACGCCGACACGGTCGAACACACGCGCAGTTGCGGCATTGATGTTGGGCGACATTGCCGGCTGCACGCAGCCGTCGAGCAACAACATCTTGCGTGCATGCGCATTGCGCGGCCACGTGCCGGGCGCGGCGGTGCTGGACAGCGCCGGCACCTTGTTGCGCAGCGTGCCCGGCAGCAGCGGCCGCACCATCTGGCCCAGGCGCAGCGCCGTGCCGAACAGCGCCGGGCGCGTCAGCCCCTCGCGCAGCACCCAGCGCGCGATGCGCTCGCGGGCGGGGCGCTGCACGCCTTCGGCCTCGAGCTTGTCGTCGACCAGCTTGCGGCCGATATCGACCAGGCGGCCGTAGCGCACGCCCGACGGGCAGGTCGATTCGCAGTTGCGGCAGGTCAGGCAGCGGTCCAGGTGCAGGCGCGTGCTTTCGGTGATGGCATGGCCTTCCAGCACCTGCTTCATCAGGTAGATGCGCCCGCGCGGGCCGTCCAGCTCATCGCCGAGTAACTGGTAGGTGGGGCAGGTGGCGGTGCAGAAGCCGCAATGCACGCAGTTGCCGACGATGGATTTGGCTTCCTCGCCTTCGGGCGTGTTGCGAAGAAAATCGGCCAGGTTCGTTTGCATGGTGTGGGGAGGTTGTGCCGGGGGGATGCCTGGACGTGCCGGGTCAGAGCCCGGGGTACATGCGCTGCGGGTTGAAGATGCCGGCCGGGTCGAAGGTCTCTTTCAGGCGGCGGTGGATCGCGGCCAGCGGCGAGGCCAGCGGCGTGAACACGCCCACTGACTTGTCGCCATTGCGGAACAGCGTGGCATGGCCGCCGGCGGCCTGCGCCACGGCGCGCACGCTTTCGGCATCGGTCTTGTCAGTGCCGTCCTCGGGCAGCCACCAGCGCTGGCCGCCGCCCCATTCGATCAGCTGTGGGCCCGGCAGCGCCAGCGGCGCGGCGATGGTGGGCACCGCCAGGCGCCACAGCGCGCGGCCCGCCTGGGCGGGGGCGAAGAACGGGTGGGTCTGCTCGCGCAGCGATTGCCACAGCGCCGCGGCTTCCGCAGCGTCCACGCGCTCGCCGCCCAGCCTGACGCACGCGGCGCGCACGGCGGCGGTGGCGCCGGCCAGGCGCACGTGCAGCACGCCCGCGTGCCAGGCCGAAGACGCCAGCGGCAGCGGCTGGCCGCCCCAACGGTTCAGGTGCTCGATGGCATCGGCCTGCGCCAGCTCGAAGCGCAGCGTGGCCTCGTCGAACGGTGCCGGCAGCACCTTGACCGACACCTGCAGGATCAGCCCGAGCGTGCCGAGCGAGCCCGCCAGCAGCCGCGACACGTCATAGCCCGCCACGTTCTTCATCACCTGGCCGCCGAAGTCCATCACCTCGCCGCGGCCGTCCATCAGCTGCGCGCCCAGCATGAAGTCGCGCAGCGCGCCCACCGACTGCCGGCGCGGGCCCGACAATCCCGCGGCCACGGCGCCGCCCAGCGTCGCGGTGCTGGGCTGGCCCGGCAGTGCGAAATGGGGCGGCTCGAAGGCCAGCATCTGGCGCTTCTCGGCCAGCGCCGCCTCGATCTCGGCCAGCGGCGTGCCGCAGCGCGCGGTGATCACCAGCTCGGCCGGGTCGTAGTCGACGATGCCGGCATAGGCGCGCGTGTCCAGCAGCTGGCCCGCGGCGGGCTGGCCGTAGAAGTCCTTGCTGCCGCCGCCGCGCAGCCGCAGCGCGGTGCGGGTCTCGGTGGCTTGCCTGACGGCGTCGCGGATGGCGTCGAGGGTGGCTTGCATATGCGTCGTGGGGTAGGGAAGGCCGGCTCAGGAGCCGGCAGGTCCGCCGGGCACTTCCGGCCGGTCGTTCTGGTATTCGGGCAGCTGGCTGCCGCAATGCTTGCAGTAGCCGGCGTCGGGTTCGTGGCCCTCGGTCAGGCAATGGGTGCAGGTGCGCGTGGTGAGCGGCCGCTTCAGGATGCTGGCGGCCAGCTCGGCGCCGACGATACCGGTGGGGAAGGCGATGATGCCGTAGCCCAGCAGGATGGTCAGCGAGGTGATGAACTGCCCCAGCGGGGTCTTGGGCACCATGTCGCCGAAGCCCGTGGTGGTCAGCGTCACCACCGCCCAGTACATGCTGACCGGGATGCTGGTGAAGCCGTGCTGCGGGCCTTCCACCACGTACATTACCGTGCCCAGGATCACCGTGATGATGAACACCGTGCCCAGGAACACGAAGATCTTGCGGCGGCTGTTGACCAGCGCGCGGTACAGGATCTCGGCTTCCTCGAAGTACACGGTCAGCTTCAGGATCCGGAACACGCGCAGCAGCCGCAGCAGGCGCACGTCGATCAGGAAATGCAGCTCGGGCAGGAAGAAGGCCAGCCAGGTCGGCATGATCGAGACGAAGTCGATGATGCCGTAGAAGCTGAACACATAGCGCCACGGCCGGCGCACCACCAGGATGCGCATCACGTACTCGGCCGTGAAGAACAGCGTGAACATCCATTCCAGCACGGTGAACGCCAGCCCCAGGCGGTTGTTCACCGCGGGCAGGCTGTCGAGCATCACCACCGTCACGCTGGCGACGATGGCCAGCAGCAGCGCGACATCGAAGAGCCGGCCCTCGCGGGTATCGGCCTCGAAGATGATGGTGTACCAGCGCTGGCGCCAGCCGGCCTCGGGCTGCCCCAGGCGCTGGCGGACGAACGCTTCCTGCTGCTGGCGTCGGCGTGGGCTGGACATGGCGTGGCTCAGAAGCGCGGCAGTTCCGGGTGCGGCAGCAGGCCCCGCTTCACATGCATCTTGCCGTACTCCGCGCAGCGCGCCAGCGTGGGGATGGCCTTGTCCGGGTTGAGCAGCCGCGCCGGGTCGAAGGCGGCCTTGACGCCGAAGAAGGCATCGCGCTCGGCGGGCGAGAACTGCACGCACATCGAGTTGAGCTTCTCCACGCCCACGCCGTGCTCGCCGGTGACGGTGCCGCCCAGTTCCACGCAGGTTTCCAGGATGTCGGCGCCGAACAGCTCGGCGCGGTGCCATTGGTCCTGGTCCGCGCCATCGAACAGCACCAGCGGGTGCATGTTGCCGTCGCCGGCATGGAACACGTTGATGCAGCGCAGGCCGTACTTTTGCTCCATGGCTTCGATGCGCCTGAGCAGCGTGCCGATGTGCTTGCGCGGAATGGTGCCGTCCATGCAGTAGTAGTCCGGCGAGATCCGGCCGGCGGCGGGGAAGGCGTTCTTGCGGCCGCTCCAGAAGCGCAGGCGCTCGGCTTCGTTCTGCGAGACCACGATGCGGGTGCAGCCCGATGCCGTCAGCACCGCGCTCATGCGTTCGATTTCCTCGGCCACTTCTTCCGGGGTGCCGTCGGATTCGCACAGCAGGATGGCGGCGGCATCCAGGTCATAGCCCGCATGCACGAACTGCTCGACCGCGGCGGTGGCGGGCTTGTCCATCATTTCCAGTCCGGCCGGGATGATGCCGGCGGCGATCACGTCCGCCACCGCATTGCCGCCTTTCTCGACATCGTCGAAGCAGGCCATGATCACCTGCGCCAGCTGCGGCTTGGGGATCAGGCGCACCGTGACCTCGGTGACCACGGCCAGCATGCCTTCGGAGCCGATCAGCACGGCCAGCAGGTCCAGGCCCGGCGAGTCGGGGGCCTCGGAGCCGAACACCACCACCTCGCCCTCCATCGTCACCGCGCGCACGCGCAGCACGTTGTGCACGGTCAGGCCGTACTTCAGGCAGTGCACGCCGCCGGAGTTCTCGCTGACGTTGCCGCCGATGGTGCAGGCGATCTGCGAGGACGGGTCCGGCGCGTAGTACAGGTTGTGGGGTGCGGCGGCGTCGGAGATCGCCAGGTTGCGCACGCCCGGCTGGACCACCGCGGTGCGCGAGTACGGATCGACCGACAGGATGCGCTTGAACTTGGCCAGCGACAGCACCAGGCCCTCGGCGATCGGCATGGCGCCACCCGACAGGCTGGTGCCGGCGCCGCGCGGCACCACCGGCACGCCCAGCTTGTGGCACAGGCGCAGGATCGCGCAGACCTGTTCCTCGGTGTCGGGCAGGGCCACGGCCATCGGCACCTGGCGGTACGCGGCCAGGCCGTCGCATTCATAGGGGACGGTGTCTTCCGGCTTCCACAGCAGCGCGGCATCCGGCAGGATCTGCGCCAGGCCGGCCAGCAGCGCGCTGCGGCGGCCTTCGGCCGTGGCATGGGCGCCGTCGGGGGCGATGGTTTGGGCTTCGTGCGGGGCATTCATGAACGACTCCTGTGGGGCCTCCTGGATGGCGGCCGGTGCGCGGCCTGCCGGTCGCGGCAATGCAGGGCCTGCCGCGGGGACGGGTGACTATAGCGCAGGGCACCTGGCGCGGGCACCACGGGACACGTGAATTCCGCATGGCAGGCCGATCAAAAATGCTCATCATGGCTGCGCGGGAAATCACTCCTGGCAGGCGACGCAAGTCCAGCGTACACCGCAGCGCGGGTGCAGGGAAGGCGGTCCGGCCGGACTCAGCGTGCCGGCGGCTGCGGCAGGAAGCAGACCATGTCGAGCTTGTCGTGGAAGTGCGGCGCGACGTACAGCGCATCCGGCTCCAGCCCCGTGCGCACGAAGCCGAGCGACTCGTACAGCCGCACCGCGCCCGCGCTGCCGGCATTGACGCACAGCGTCACCTGGCGCACGCCCGGCATGGCGGCGGCCTGTTCCATGGCCCGCTCCATCAGCGCGCGGCCGAGCTTGCGGTCGCGCCAGCCCGGGGCCACGTACATGCCCCAGATAAAGGCCTTGTGCCGGTGCTTGGCGTTTTCCTCGCGCATCACCCCGACCACGCCGGCCAGCGCGCTGCCATCGCTGCCGTCGACAAAGGCGCCGAATACGGCCTTGCCCTCGGTCGCGGCCAGGCGCCCGGCGACGACTTCCAGCGGCCGGTCCTGTTCCTCCTCCAGGCTGGAAGCGAAGGCTTCCGGCGCTTCGGCCAGGCCGTGCAGCCGCAGCGCCTGGAAGGCGGCGGCATCGGCGGGGGTCAGCAAGCGGATTTCCATGGGGTCAGTCTCCTACCAGTCCAGGCTCAGCAGCCAGTCGACGAAATAGCGCGCCTCGGGCTTGAGCGGGGCCTGTTCGCGCTCGACGATGTAGTAGCCGTGCGGCGAGACCGATTCCACCTCCAGCAGCCGCACCATCTGCCCCAGCGACAGCCAGTGCCGCGCCATGCGCTGGCGCACCAGCGCCACGCCCTGGTTGGACGCGATCGCTTCCAGCATCAGGCCGATGTCGTTGAACTGCGGCCCGGTCTGCGGCTCGACCCAATCCAGCCCGGCAGTCTCGAACCACGGCTTCCACGGCTCCAGCGGACTGCGCAGCAGCACCAGGCCGTGCAGGTGCTCCGGCTTGGTGATGGCGCGGCCGTTGACGCGCTCGTAGTACTCGCGCCCGCACGCCGGGAACACCGGCTCGACCAGCAGCCGGGTGGTCTTCAGGTCAGGGTAGCGGCCGGTGCCGTAGCGGATCTCGACATCGGTGTCCTCGGCCTTGACGTCCAGGAACGGGATCGCCAGGTGCAGCTCGAGGTCGATATGCGGATACAGCGCGCCGAACTCGGGCAGGCGCGGCACCAGGTGCTGGCGCCCGAAGGTGGGCGGGATCGCCACCCGCAGCCGGGTGCGCAGCTTGTTGTATTCGGGCCGCGCCAGCTCGTTGAGCGACTTGAGCGCGTCCTGCACGTTGCGCAGGTAGCGCGTGCCGGCGGCGGTCAGCCGCAGCGCCGCGTTGGCGCGCACGAACAGGTCTTCGCCCCACAGCTCCTCAAGATTCTTGATGCGGTGCGAGACCGCGCTGGGCGTGACCGACAGCTCTTCGGCCGCGCGCGCGAAGCTGCCCAGGCGCGCCGCTGCCTCGAAGGCGATCAGCAGGTGCAGCGGCGGGACGCGGTTGAACATGGAGGCCATCAGCTCGGCACGCCTTACTGCGAGCCGCCGCGCGTGGCGCTGAAGATCTTGCCCGGGTTGAGGATGTGCTTGGGGTCCAGCGCGTCCTTGATCGCGCGCATCACGTCGAGCGCATCCTCGCCGTGTTCTTCCACCAGGAAGCGCTGCTTGTGCAAGCCCACGCCGTGCTCGCCGGTGCAGGTGCCGCCCATCGCCAGCGCGCGTTCGACGATGCGCTGGTTGATGGCCTCGGCCTCGGCCATCTCTTCGGGCTTGTCGGGGTCGACCAGGATCGCCACGTGGAAGTTGCCGTCGCCGACATGGCCGACGATGGGGCAGGGCAGCGCCGAGGCGTTCAGGTCCTTCTCGGTCTCGGTGACGCAGTCGGCCAGGCGCGAGATCGGCACGCACACGTCGGTGGTCACCGACTTGCAGCCCGGCTTGAGCTGCAGCATGGCGAAGTAGGCGGTATGGCGCGCGTTCCACAGCCGGCTGCGGTCCTCCGGGCGGGTGGCCCACTCGAAGCCCTGGCCGCCGTGCTCGGCGGTGATCTGCTGCACGGTCTCGGCCTGCTCGCGCACGCCGGCCTCGGTGCCGTGGAATTCGAAGAACAGGTGCGGGGTCTCGGGCAGGGTCAGGTTGTCGTGGCGGTTGATGGCGCGGATCGCCAGCGCATCGACGAACTCCACGCGCGCCACCGGCACGCCCAGCTGGATGGTCTGGATTACCGCCTGCACCGCGCTGCCCATGCTGGGGAAGGCGCACACCGCGGCGGAGATCGCCTCCGGCTGCGGGTAGAGCCGCACCGTCACCTCGGTGATGATGCCGAGCGTGCCTTCGCTGCCGATAAAGAGCCGGGTCAGGTCATAGCCCGCCGCCGACTTGCGCGCCTGCGTGCCGGTGCGGATCACGCGGCCGTCGGCGGTTACCACTGTCAGCGCCAGCACGTTCTCGCGCATGGTGCCGTAGCGCACCGCGTTGGTCCCGGAGGCGCGCGTGGCGCACATGCCGCCCAGCGAGGCGTCGGCGCCCGGGTCGATCGGGAAGAACAGGCCGGTGTCCTTGATTTCCTGGTTCAGCTGCTTGCGCGTGACGCCGGGCTGCACGGTCACGGTCAGGTCCTCGGGCTGCACCGCCAGCACGCGGTTCATCTGCGACAGGTCCAGGCTGATGCCGCCTGCCACGGCCAGCAGATGGCCTTCCAGCGACGAGCCCGCGCCGTACGGGATCAGCGGCACGCCATGCTGGTTGCACAGGCGCGCCACCTCGGCCACTTCCTCGGTGCTGTGGGCGAAGACCACGGCGTCGGGCACGGCCGGCGGGAACGGGGATTCGTCGCGGCCGTGGTGTTCGCGCACGCCGGCGGAGGTGGTGAAGCGGTCGCCGAAGCGCGCCGCCAGGGCTTCGCTGAAGGCGGGCGGCAGCGGACGGCGGGCGAGCGTGGCGGACGGCGTGGGGTGGTTCATGCGGGTCTCCGGCGGGTCGGCGCGACGGTGGTGCCGGCGGCGGCGCTGCGGAGCAAGCTCCGGTCTGGCCGGCAGGGGCGCGACCCGGTTATCGAATGGGCGACGAATGGGGGCTACCGGCATTCTACGCCGCGCGGCGGCTCATGCACCCTGGCCGGGCACTGCGGCGGCCGGTACTGGCCGATAGCCGCACAGCAAGCGCCGGGACACAAGCGCTTGGCGCGCCGAGGCGGTCCGGCGCGATAATGCGTCTTTCCCCCGGGCGCCCAGCGTTGCAGGGCGGACCACGACTACCACACGCTTACGAGGAGACCGGCATGGGCAACCGCCTGTCCAAGATTGCCACCCGCACCGGCGACGCCGGCACCACCGGCCTGGGCGACGGCAGCCGCACCGGCAAGGCCAGCCCGCGCATCGCCGCCATCGGCGACGTCGACGAGCTCAACTGCCACGTCGGCGTGCTGCTGACCGAGGCCCTGCCCGACGACGTGCGCGCCGCCCTGCTGCATATCCAGCACGACCTGTTCGACCTGGGTGGCGAGCTGTCCATCCCGGGCTACACCCTGCTCAAGCCTGAGCAGGTGGCGCAGCTCGATACCTGGCTCGCCGACTACAACGCCAACCTGCCGCGGCTGGCCGAATTCATCCTGCCCGGCGGCAGCCGCGCCGCGGCGCAGGCCCATGTCTGCCGCACCGTGTGCCGCCGTGCCGAGCGCGCGCTGGTGGCGCTGGGCGCGGCCGAGCCACTGAACGAGGCCCCGCGCCAGTACCTGAACCGGCTGTCGGACCTGATGTTCGTGCTGGCGCGGGTGCTGAACCGGGCCGGCGGCGGTTCTGACGTGTTGTGGCAGCGCGATCGCGACGCGCCAGGAGGTATGGAATAGGCCACTTTCGGCGGCCGCGCCGCGCCGTCCGCTTAACCTGCGGCGGCGGATGCCGTTGAAAGCGTGCAGAAACCGAGAAAATTACTCGGATTTGCCGGTTCTGCCCTTGAAAAGCCCCCGGGTGGCCACATTTCGGCCTCAGGTTGAATTGCAGCCGCGCGGATAGCGCCGGCTCAAGAGGAGAGAATAATGGGTAAGATCATCGGTATCGACCTCGGTACCACCAATAGCTGCGTCGCGATCCTGGAAGGCAACACCCCCAAGGTCATCGAAAACTCGGAGGGTGCCCGCACCACCCCGTCGATCATCGCCTACATGGAAGACGGCGAGATCCTGGTCGGCGCGCCGGCCAAGCGCCAGGCCGTCACCAATCCGCGCAACACCCTGTACGCGGTCAAGCGCCTGATCGGCCGCAAGTTCGAAGAGAAGGAAGTCCAGAAGGACATCGGCCTGATGCCGTATTCCATCGTCAAGGCCGACAACGGCGACGCATGGGTGTCGGTGCGCGACCAGAAGCTGGCGCCGCCGCAGGTTTCCGCCGAAGTGCTGCGCAAGATGAAGAAGACGGCCGAGGACTACCTCGGCGAGCCGGTGACCGAAGCCGTGATCACCGTGCCGGCCTACTTCAACGACTCGCAGCGCCAGGCCACCAAGGACGCCGGCCGCATCGCCGGCCTCGACGTCAAGCGCATCATCAACGAGCCGACCGCGGCCGCGCTGGCGTTTGGCATGGACAAGAACGAGAAGGGCGACCGCAAGATCGCCGTGTATGACCTCGGCGGCGGCACCTTCGACATCTCGATCATCGAGATCGCGGACGTGGACGGCGAGAAGCAGTTCGAAGTGCTGTCGACCAACGGCGACACCTTCCTGGGCGGCGAAGACTTCGACCAGCGCATCATCGACTACATCATCAGCGAGTTCAAGAAGGACCAGGGCGTGGACCTGTCCAAGGACGTGCTCGCGCTGCAGCGCCTGAAGGAAGCCGCTGAAAAGGCCAAGATCGAACTGTCGAGCTCGCAGCAGACCGAGATCAACCTGCCGTACATCACGGCCGATGCCTCGGGTCCGAAGCACCTGAACCTGAAGATGACCCGCGCCAAGCTCGAATCCCTGGTGGAAGAGCTGATCACGCGCACCATCGAGCCGTGCCGCATCGCCATCAAGGACGCGGGCGTCAAGGTCAGCGACATCGACGACGTGATCCTGGTCGGCGGCATGACCCGCATGCCCAAGGTGCAGGAACAGGTCAAGGAGTTCTTCGGCAAGGAAGCGCGCAAGGACGTGAACCCGGATGAAGCCGTGGCCGTCGGCGCCGCGATCCAGGGCTCGGTGCTGTCGGGCGACCGTACCGACGTGCTGCTGCTGGACGTGACGCCGCTGTCGCTGGGGATCGAGACCCTGGGTGGCGTGATGACCAAGATGATCACCAAGAACACCACCATCCCGACCAAGCATGCGCAGGTGTTCTCGACCGCCGACGACAACCAGCCGGCGGTGACCATCAAGGTGTTCCAGGGCGAGCGTGAAATGGCCTCCGGCAACAAGCTGCTGGGCGAGTTCAACCTGGAAGGCATTCCGCCCGCAGCGCGCGGCACGCCGCAGATCGAAGTGTCGTTCGACATCGACGCCAACGGCATCCTGCACGTGGGCGCCAAGGACAAGGCGACCGGCAAGGAAAACAGGATCACCATCAAGGCGAACTCGGGCCTGTCGGAAGACGAGATCCAGCGCATGGTGAAGGACGCCGAGGCCAACGCCGAGGAAGACAAGAAGGCCCGCGAGCTGGCTGATGCCCGCAACCAGGCCGACGCGCTGATCCACTCGACCAAGAAAGCGCTCACCGAATACGGCGACAAGCTGGAAGCCGGCGAGAAGGAAAAGATCGAAGCCGCGATCAAGGAACTGGAAGACGCCGCTCGCGGCGGCGACAAGGCCGAGATCGATGCCAAGGTCAACGCGCTGTCCGAAGTCAGCCAGAAGCTGGGCGAGAAGGTCTACGCCGACATGCAGGCCAAGGCTGGCGAAGGCGCCACGGCCGGTGCTGCTGCCGGTGCCGGCGCGGCCGGTGGCCAGCAGGCGCAGCCGCAGGACGACAACGTTGTGGACGCCGAATTCAAGGAAGTCAACGACAAGAAGTAATCGGGACACGCGGGCGGCGGTGCAGGCACTGGCCGGCACCGCCCCCGCCCCGACGCCGGGCGCGGCCATCGGACCCAGCGGGAAACCGCCGTCGGATGCCTCGCTCGGCTTTTTTGCTATTCGCCGGTATCGCGCCGCATGTGCGTGCCGGCCAAAAAGGTTTGAGCCACCATGGCAAAACGTGACTATTACGAAGTGCTCGGGGTAGGCAAGAACGCGAGCGACGACGAGATCAAGAAGGCTTATCGCAAGCTCGCGATGAAGTACCACCCGGACCGCAATCCGGAAGGCAAGGACGGCAAGATCGCCGAGGAAAAATTCAAGGAGGTCAAAGAGGCCTACGAGATGCTTTCCGACCCGGAGAAGAAGGCGGCCTACGACCAGTATGGCCATGCCGGTGTCGACCCCAATATGGCGGGCGGCTTCGGCGGTGCGCAGGGCTACGGCGGTTTCGCCGAGGCCTTTGGCGACATCTTCGGCGACATTTTCGGCCAGCAGGCCGGTGGCCGTCGCGGCGGCGGCGGCCCGCAGGCCTATCGCGGCGCCGACCTGCGCTACAGCATGGAGATCTCGCTGGAGCAGGCCGCGCACGGCCACGAGGCGCAGATCCGCGTGCCGCACTGGGACGACTGCGACCACTGCCACGGCAACGGCGCGGAGCCGGGCTCGAGCGTGGAAACCTGCCCGACCTGCCACGGCGCGGGCCAGGTGCGCGTGTCGCAGGGCTTCTTCACCATGCAGCAGACCTGCCCGAAGTGCCACGGCAGCGGCAAGTACATCCCCAAGCCGTGCACCAAGTGCCACGGCCAGGGCAAGCTGAAGTCGCAGAAGACGCTGGAAGTGAAGATCCCGGCCGGCATCGACGAAGGCATGCGCATCCGCTCGTCGGGCAACGGCGAGCCGGGTATCAACGGCGGCCCCCCGGGCGACCTGTATGTGGAAGTCCACATCAAGGCGCACCCGATGTTCGAGCGCGACGGCGACGACCTGCACTGCCAGATGCCGATCTCCTTCGCCACCGCGGCGCTGGGCGGCGACCTGGAAGTGCCGACGCTGAGCGGCAAGGCCACCTTCCCGGTGCCTGAAGCCACCCAGTCGGGCAAGACCTTCCGTCTGCGCGGCAAGGGCATCAAGGGCGTGCGTTCCGGCTATCCGGGCGACCTCTATGTGCATGTGAACGTGGAGACGCCGGTCAAGCTGACCGAGGCGCAGAAGGAGATGCTGCGCCAGTTCGACCGCTCGGTGCATGAGGGCGGCTCGCGCCACAGCCCGCAGGAGCAATCCTGGCTGGACAAGGTGAAGAGCTTCTTCAGCTGACCGGGTTTGCAGTATCGGACCGGCCACGTGCGAGCGTGGCCGGTTTTGTTTTTGGCGCGCGATAATGCCAAGGTTGTCCCCACCGCCCCTTTCCTGACGATTTCCCCGTGGTAGCCAGCATCC
>NZ_JBYTAG010000099.1:0-20257 GCF_058787995.1 Cupriavidus sp. FW305-27 | reverse complement strand
GGGGAGGAAGGGCGGGACGGCTGCCGGAGCGGCCGCCGCAGGATGATCTTTGGTAATGCAAACGTGCAATATAGTCGTTTGTGCCCGCCCGGTAAACGGCTGACACTCGTCCGGTTCATGCACAAAACCAACAGGAGAATCCCCGTGATCCGAGCCAGGATGTCCCGCCGCCAGCTGCTGCTGTCCGGTACCGCCGCCGCTGCCACGCTGGCCTTTGCCGGCAACGCGTTCGCGCAAGCCAATTACCCGACGCGCCCGATCCGTCTGATCGTGCCGTTCGCGGCGGGTGGCTCCACCGACCTGTCGGCGCGCTTGGTGGCAGAGTTTGCCGGCCGCGAGCTGGGCCAGTCGATCGTGGTCGAGAACAAGGGCGGCGCCGGCGGCTCGCTGGGCATGGAGCAGGTGGCCAACGCCGCGCCCGATGGCTACACCATCGGCATGGCCACGGTCAGCACGCATGGTTCCAACCCGGCGGTGTACCCGAAGCTGAAGTACGACCCGATCAAGGACTTTGCCCCGATCACCAACGTGGTGTCGATGCCGAGCGTATTCACGGTGCATCCGAGCGTGCCGGCGAAAACCATGCAGGAGTTTATTGCCTTAGCCAAGGCCAATCCGGGGAAGTATTCAGTTGCCTCGCCGGGCACAGGGACCCTCGGCCACGTAAATCTTGAGAACTTCCAGATGCTGGCGAAGATCCAGCTGCTGCATGTGCCGTACAAGGGCGCCGGCCTTGGACTCAATGACGCGGTGGCAGGGCAGGTCAATGCAATCTCGGACAACCTGGCCTCCGCGCTGCCTCACGTGAAATCGGGCCGCCTGCGCGCGCTGGCGGTGCTTGGCGCCACGCGCTCGCCGCAGTTGCCAAACGTACCCACCTATGCAGAACTGGGCTACAAGGAGATGGGCGACGGCGGTTGGTTCGGCATCGTCGCGCCCGCGAATACGCCGCCCGCCATCGTCGCCAGGCTGAACCAGGCGATCCACAAGGCCATGCAGAACCCCGAGTTCAAGCGCAAGGTGGAAGAATCCGGCGGCACGCTGGTGCCGACTACGCCGGAGCAGTTCAAGGCGCAGATCCAGCAGGCGATGGCGCGCTACGCCCGCGTGGCCAAGGCTGCCGATATCAAGCTGGACTGAGGCATGGCGGAGGCAATCAACCAAGCTGCGGTACTGCCGCCGGTCATCGTACGCCTGCCGGAAGGGGAGGCGCTGCCGCTGGTATGCGACTCGCCGCACAGCGGTACCGAGTACCCGGCTGACTTCGGTGCGGCGATCCCGGCCGCGCGCCTGCGTGGCGGCGAGGATACCCACGTCGATGCCTTGTGGGAGGCCGTGCCCGCAGCAGGTGGTACGCTGCTGGCGGCCACTTTCCCGCGGGTCTATATCGACCCGAACCGGATGCCCGACGACATCGACCCGGCCCAGCTCGACGGCACCTGGCCGACGGCATTGGCCCCGGGGCCGAAGACGCGGCTGGGCTTCGGCCTGATCTGGAGCCGGGTCGACGCCAGCACGCCGATCTATGACCGCCGCCTGTCCGTGACGGAAGTGCAGGCCCGTATAGACCGCTACTACCGGCCATACCATGCGGCGCTGGCCGAGGCCGTGGAGGGCGCCCACCAGCGCTTTGGCGCGCTCTGGCACCTGAACCTGCACTCCATGCCCAACAACGCCTACGAGCGGCTCAAGATCGCCAGCCCGCATCCGCTGGCGGACTTTGTGCTGGGCGACCGTGACGGCACCACCTGCGAGCCGGGACTGGTCGACCTGGTCGAACGGGAACTGCGCGGCATGGGTTACACGGTGGCTCGCAACGACCCGTACAAGGGCGTGCAGCTGATCGCGCAGATTGGCCGGCCGGCCGAGCGGCGCAATAGCCTGCAGATCGAAATCCGGCGGCCGCTGTATATGGACGAGGTGACGCGCGAGCGCAATGCCGGGTTCGCCACCTTGCAGCGCGATCTTGACAAGCTGACCCAGCAGGTTGCGGGCTATATCCGCGCGCAGCTTTGAGGCGCTTGTTCCTCGTGAAACATCAGGCCGGGCCATGTGCCCGGCCTTTTTGTTTCACGTGGAACATAACGTCGCTTTCGAGCGACTCGCCGGGTATCGCCAACGCCATGTTTCACGTGAAACATGGTTACCATCGGAAGGCGGCTAGTCGATTGCCGCTATAATTTCGCATTCCCGTATTTTCCCGCCAGCCTCCCGGAGGAGGTGTCCCATGCTTTACCCAAAAGAATTCGACGTCATCGTCGTCGGCGGTGGCCATGCCGGCACTGAAGCTGCACTCGCCGCGGCCCGTATGGGCTGCCAGACGCTGCTGCTGACTCACAACATCGAGACGCTGGGCCAGATGAGCTGCAACCCGTCTATCGGCGGCATCGGCAAGGGGCACCTGGTCAAGGAAGTGGACGCCATGGGCGGTGCCATGGCCGCCGCCACGGACGAGTCCGGCATTCAGTTCCGCATCCTGAACTCGAGCAAGGGCCCTGCGGTGCGCGCCACGCGCGCCCAGGCTGATCGCGTGCTGTACCGCAAGGCCATCCGTACAAGGCTGGAGAACCAGCCGAACCTGATGCTGTTCCAGCAGGCGGTGGACGACCTGATGGTGGAGGGCGATCGCGTAGTCGGCGCCATGACCCAGGTGGGCATCGCCTTCCGCGCCCGCGCGGTGGTGCTGACCGCCGGTACCTTCCTGGACGGCAAGATCCACGTCGGGCTAGACAACTACACCGGCGGCCGCGCCGGCGACCCGGCAGCAGTGTCGCTGTCGGCACGCCTGAAGGACCTGAAGCTGCCGCAAGGCCGCCTGAAGACCGGCACGCCGCCGCGCATCGACGGCCGCACCATCGATTTCTCGGTGATGGAAGAGCAGCCCGGCGACCTGGATCCGGTGCCGGTGTTCTCCTTCCTGGGTCGTCCGGAGCAGCACCCGCAACAGCTGCCGTGCTGGATCACCCATACCAACAGCCGTACCCACGACATCATTCGTGGCGGGCTGGACCGCTCGCCGATGTACACCGGCGTGATCGAAGGGGTAGGGCCGCGCTACTGCCCCAGCATCGAGGACAAGATCCATCGCTTTGCCACCAAGGAAAGCCACCAGATCTTCCTGGAGCCCGAAGGCCTGACCACCAACGAGTTCTACCCCAACGGGATCTCGACCAGCTTGCCATTCGACGTGCAGCTGGAACTCGTGCACTCGATCCGCGGGATGGAGAACGCGCATATCCTGCGCCCCGGCTATGCGATCGAGTATGACTACTTCGATCCGCGCGGGCTGAAGGCATCGCTGGAGAGCAAGGCCATCAGCGGCCTGTTCTTTGCGGGACAGATCAATGGCACCACCGGCTATGAAGAAGCCGCCGCGCAGGGCCTGCTGGCCGGCATCAACGCTGGCTGCTATGTGCGCGAACGCGATGCGTGGACGCCGCGCCGCGACCAGGCCTACCTGGGTGTGCTGGTCGACGACCTGATTACTCGCGGTGTGACCGAGCCGTACCGCATGTTCACCAGCCGCGCGGAATTCCGCCTGAGCCTGCGGGAAGACAACGCCGATATGCGGCTGACTGAGGTTGGCCGTGAACTGGGCGTGGTCGACGATGCGCGTTGGGATGCCTTCAACCGCAAGCGCGACGCTGTTTCACGTGAAACAGAGCGCCTGAAGAGCACATGGGTGAACCCCGCGATGCTTCCGGGCGAAGACGCCGTGCCGCTGCTGGGCAAGCCGATCGAGCGCGAGTACAGCCTGGCCGACCTGCTGCGCCGGCCAGAAGTCCGCTATGAAGCACTGATGGCGCTGCAGGGTGGCCGCCATGCCCCGGAAACGCCGTTGGACGCCGAGCCGATGCTGGCAGAGCAGATCCGCGAGCAGATCGAGATCGGCATCAAGTACCACGGCTATATCGCCCGCCAGGCGGCGGAGGTCGACAAGCTGGAAGCCAACGAGTCGACGCGCCTGCCGGAAGGGCTGGACTACACCGAAGTGCGTGGCCTGGGCTTCGAGGTCAGCCAGAAGCTGAACCAGCATCGTCCGGAAACGCTGGGCCAGGCCTCGCGCATTTCCGGCGTGACGCCGGCCGCGATCTCGCTGCTGCTGGTGCACCTGAAGAAGAAGGGGCTGGGGCGCACGCGCGCTGAGTCGGGCGCGCCTTCGGGCAACTCTGAAGAGGCTGCTTGAGTGCCCGGTCCGCGACACACCATGACCGACGACGCCACGCAGCGCCGTCGCCTTGAAGCCGGTCTGGCCCAGATCGGACTGGCGCTGGCGCCGGCCCAGATCGACACCTTGTTTGCCTACTTGGCGCTGCTGCGTAAATGGAACGGCGTCTACAACCTGACCGCAATCCGCCACCCCGATGAGATGCTTACGCATCACATGCTGGACTCGCTAGCCGCCGTGCCGGCACTGGCCGAAGCCGCGCGTGCCGCAGAGGTAGGCACGCCGGCGCGGGGCAGGGTATTGGACGTGGGCTCGGGCGGCGGCATGCCCGGCCTGCCGCTGGCCATCGCCTGTCCCGACGTGTCGGTGCTGATGGTGGACATCGTGCAGAAGAAGACCGCCTTCCTGACCCAGTGCCGTGCGCAACTCGGGCTCTCCAATGCCGCGGCGCATTGGGGGCCGGTGGAGAAGCTCGACGATGCCAGCGGCTTTGCCGTGATCACCTCGCGCGCGTTTGCGGAACTGACTGATTTCGTGAACCTGTCGGGCCAGCTCCTTGCACCGCACGGCAAGCTGATCGCCATGAAGGGGGTTTATCCACAGGCCGAGCTGGACCGCATGGAAGCTGCCGGGTTGATGGCGCAATGGCAGGTCGATGCGGTTCCCCGCATCACCGTGCCCGGGCTGGATGCCGAGCGCCACCTGGTGGTGCTGTCGCGGCGCGCAAGCGCCCACGCATGACGTACGCCGCGGCGCTGCGTGCAGCGCCGCGAACTGCCAGCCCCGCGCTGGCCGGATGAATTGAAGCAGGAGCCTCAGTAGCTTATGGCCAAGGTATTCGTGATCGCAAACCAGAAGGGCGGGGTAGGCAAGACCACCACCACGGTGAACCTCGCCGCCGGCCTGGCCGCGCAGGACCAGCGCGTGCTGCTGGTCGACCTGGACCCGCAGGGCAATGCCTCGATGGGTTCGGGCATCGACAAGCAGGCGCTGGAGCACAGCGTGTACCAGGTGCTGGTCGGCCTGGCCAGCATCAAGCAGGCGCGCCAGCGTTCCGAGACCGGCAGGTACGATGTGCTGCCCGCCAACCGCGAACTGGCCGGTGCGGAAGTGGAACTGGTCGAGCTGGACCAGCGCGAGCGCCGCCTCAGGCAGGCCATCGCAGAGGTCAATGACGAATATGATTTCGTGCTGATCGACTGCCCGCCGTCGCTGTCGCTGCTGACGCTGAATGGCCTGTGCGCCGCGCATGGCGTGATCGTGCCGATGCAGTGCGAGTATTTCGCGCTGGAAGGGCTGTCGGATCTGGTCAACACCATCAAGCAGGTGCACGCCAACCTGAATCGCGACCTGCAGGTGATCGGCCTGCTGCGTGTCATGTTCGATCCGCGCGTCACGCTGCAGCAGCAGGTGTCGGCGCAGCTGGAATCGCACTTCGGTGAAAAGGTCTTCAAGACCCTGATCCCGCGCAATGTGCGGCTGGCCGAGGCACCGTCCTATGGCATGCCGGGCGTGGCGTTCGATCCGTCATCGAAGGGCGCCAAGGCGTACCTGGATTTCGGCGCCGAGATGATCGCGCGCGTCAGGCAGCTGGGCTGAAGGAGAGGGCAAGCATGAGCACTGCAAAGAAAAAGGGCCTGGGCCGCGGCCTTGAAGCGTTGCTGGGCGGGCCGGCCGAAATCGTTGAATCGGTGAAGCAGGAGGGTGCGCCCACCGTGCTGCGCCTGAACCAGTTGCAGCCGGGCAAGTACCAGCCGCGCACGCGCATGGATGAAGGCGCGCTGCAGGAACTGGCCGCCAGCATCCGCGCGCAGGGCCTGATGCAGCCGATCCTGGTGCGCCGCGTGGCCGAGCCGGACCGCTATGAAATCATCGCGGGCGAGCGGCGCTTCCGCGCGTCCAAGCTCGCCGGCCTGGACAAGGTGCCGGTGCTGGTGAAGGACGTGGCCGATGAAGCCGCGGCCGCGATGGCGCTGATCGAGAACATCCAGCGCGAAGACCTGAATCCGCTGGAAGAAGCGCAGGGCATCATGCGCCTGATCCGCGAATTCAGTTTCACGCATGAGCAGGCGGCCGAGTCGGTCGGCCGTTCGCGCAGCGCGGTGTCGAACCTGCTGCGCCTGCTGAACCTGGCCGCACCGGTGCAGACCATGCTGATGGCGGGCGACCTCGACATGGGCCACGCGCGCGCGCTGCTGGCGGTGGACGGCGCCAACCAGATCACGCTGGCCAACCAGATCGTGAACAAGCGGCTGTCTGTGCGCGAGACCGAGAAGCTGGTGGCGTCCACGCTCAAGCCGTTCGACCTGAAGTCGCTCAAGCAGAAGGGCGCCAACAACGTGCGCGACGTGGCACGGCTGGAAGAAGAACTGTCCGATGCGCTGGGCCTGGCGGTGCAGATCAAGCTGGGCGCGCGCGGCAAGGGCCAGCTCACCATCCACTTCAGCGACAACGACGCGCTTGAAGGCGTGCTCGTGCGGCTGCGCGAATCGACTGAAAAGCAGAAGGTCGCCTGAGGCAGGGTGCCAAGGCGCGCGTAACTTTGCGTGCGCAATTCGGTGCGATTAACGGCCATTGCGGCGATGACTGTTGCGTGTACGCTGCAGTGTCCGTTCCTGGGACCGGTATACGTACGGCGTACCCGGTAATCCCTCATCATGCGCAGGGTTCGCTGCGCAATCCAATTACGTCAAACATTATTGCTGCGCAATTTTTGTGAAGCCATCATGGCATCGTGATGGCAACCGTTGTGCGCAACACACTGCAAGCTAAATGTAAGCAGATTGACGCGAATCAGTAGTTCCCCTTAAAATCGTGCGGTTTGAATTCTGGTCGGGCCGAAAAGTTCCGGCCTGGAATAAGGCGAGCAGTAGTGGTTCAAGACCGTCAGCAGCGAGGCGCCGGGTCCCGTCAGGAAGATGACTGGGACGACTGGAAAGAAGGCGCAGACCGTGAGGAAGAGGCTGTCGATCCGCTGTCGCACGCCGAGGCGGTGACGCTGTTTGGCGAGCGCGCGTTGCGCCCTTCGCGCATGACCCCGGGCAAGGTTGTCCTGGCGCAGGTGATGGTCACCCTGCTGTCGGCACTGTGCTGGGCGCTGTTCGCGAAAGAGGCCGGCCCGTATGGCTGGTCGGCGCTGTTCGGCGGCATGGTGTGCTTCGTGCCGAGCGGGTTCTTCGCGTTCCGCCTGTGGCTGGCGCGCGACCGGGCTTCGGTCGGCGGACTGGTCCTGGGCGAGGCGATCAAGGTCTTTGGCACGGCGGCTCTGCTGGTGCTGGTGGTGGTGCTGTACCGGGATCTGCGTTGGGTGCCGATGCTGGTCACGTTCCTGCTGGCGCTAAAGACATATTTGGTGGTGGCTCTGGTGATCCGCTAGGCCAGCCGCACGAAGGCGGTGCCTCATCCGGAAATGGGGCACCAAGACGGAATATCAAGATTTGCCGTGCCGGTTTCACAGTGGTGACACCGGACACGGCCAAGGTTGGACCCCGCTTGCATTGCGGTGACCGGCGAATCCGCCGAAGGCAATGCAAGTTGCGTACCGGGCGTTGGCCAGACAGTGGCGGCGCGCGGCCCGAAGATTTCGCAATATACCGTTCGTATCGACATGTCTGATGCTACCCAAGGCGCCGAACACGCGCTGACACCCTCCGGCTATATCGCCGAACACTTGCAGAACTTGAACTCGGTCGGCGGCAAGCAAGCGTCGGTGGTCGATTTCTCCGTGATCAACTACGACACGGTGTTCTGGTCCGTGCTGTGCGGCGCCATCGCCGTGCTGTTCCTGTACGCCGCCGCGCGCCGCGTCACCGCCGGCGTGCCGGGCCGCTTCCAGGCCTTCGTCGAGATGATCGTCGAGATGGTCGATGACCAGGCCAAGGGCATCATCCACGGCGACCGTTCGTGGATCGCGCCGCTGGCGCTGATGGTGTTCTGCTGGATCACCATGATGAACGCGATCGACCTGATCCCGGTGGACTGGGTCAACGGCCTGAATCAAGTCCTCGGCATCTTCCACCTGCACATCCCCCACCACCGCGCAGTGGCCACGGCCGACCTGAACGGCACGCTGGGCATGTCGTGCTCGGTGCTGGTGCTGATGATCTACTACAGCTTCAAGATCAAGGGCACGGGCGGCTTCATGCACGAACTGTTCTCGGCCCCGTTCGGCGCCAAGTGGTATCTGGCCCCGTTCAACCTGGTCCTGAACCTGATCGAATTCCTGGCCAAGGCCGTTTCGCTCGGCATGCGATTGTTCGGCAACATGTACGCCGGCGAACTCGTGTTCCTGCTGATCGCGCTGCTGGGTTCGATCTGGACGTTCGGCGCCGACCTGTCCGCGCTGGGCTTTGTCGGCCACGTGCTGGCCGGCGCGGTATGGGCGATCTTCCACATCCTGATCGTCCTGCTCCAGGCCTTCATCTTCATGATGCTGACGCTGGTGTACATCGGCCAGGCTCACGATCACCACTGATTTTCGGTTTTTCGGTTTTTTGGTTTTTTGGTTTTTTGGTTCTAAGTCTCTCTAAATTAAAGGAGTCGTCATGCAAGAATTTCTCGCCAACATCCAGGGTCTGACCGCCATCGGTATCGGCATCATCATCGGCCTGGGCGCTATCGGCGCCTGCCTGGGTATCGCCCTGATGGGTGGCAAGTACATCGAAGCCTGCGCACGTCAGCCCGAGCTGATGAACCCGCTGCAAACCAAGATGTTCCTGCTGGCTGGCCTGATCGACGCGGCATTCCTGATCGGCGTGGGCGTTGCAATGCTGTTCGCCTTCGCCAACCCGCTGCTGGCTGTCATCAAGTAATTCTTTTCGGTCTGCATGATGCTGACGGGCGGCGCGGGCCACCAGCCTGGCCGCCTTTTGTGCATTTATCTGTAGTTTGATTACCGAAAGGAACACACCATGAATCTGAACGCAACGTTTTTTGCGCAGATGGTCGTGTTCTTCATCCTGTGGTGGGTTGTTGCCAAATTCATTTGGCCGCCGCTGGTGAAGGCGCTCGACGAACGCGCAAAGAAGATCGCCGATGGCCTCGCCGCTGCCGAGAAGGGCAAGGCCGAGCTCGAACTCGCCAACAAGCGTGTGGACCAGGCTATGGCCGAAGCCCGCACCGAGGGTGCACAACGCGTCGCTGACGCCGAGAAGCGCGCCCAGCTGACGGCAGACGAGATCAAGCAAAACGCCCAGGCAGAAGCCGCACGCATCATTGCCCAGGCCAAGGCCGAAGCAGAACAGCAGGTTACCCGCGCACGCGAAGCACTGCGTGACCAGGTTGCCGTGCTGGCCGTCAAGGGTGCCGAGCAGATCCTCAAGCGTGAAGTGAACGCGCAGGTCCACACCGACCTGCTCAATCAACTCAAGGCTGAGCTCTAATCATGGCTGAAACCGCAACCATTGCCCGTCCCTACGCTGAGGCGCTGTTCCGCGTCGCCAGCGAATCGAGCGCAGGCAACCTGGGTGCATGGTCCGAGCTGGTGTCGGAGATGGGGCAGGTTGCTGCCAATCCCGACATGAAGGCGGTAGCCGGCGATCCGAACGTTCCCGGCGACAAGCTGGCCGAACTGTTCCTGTCGGTGCTGAAGTCCCCGCTGAATGACGAGGCTCGCCGCTTCGTCAAGCTGCTGGTGGATAACGGCCGCCTGACGGTGATGCCGGAAATCGCCGAGCAGTTCCATGTGCTCAAGAACGCCCGCGAAGGGTCGTCGGATGTCGAGATCACCAGCGCATTCCCGCTGGAAGGTTCGCAGTTGAACGACCTGGTCGCTGCACTCGAACGCAAGTTCGGCCGCAAGCTGTACGCGCAGGTGGCGGTGGACCCGTCCCTGATCGGCGGCGTGAGCGTCAAGGTCGGCGACGAAGTGCTCGACACCTCCGTGCGTTCGCGCCTGGCTGCCATGCAAGCCACGCTGACCGCCTGACCGCACCGGCCGACGGATTGAAGAATTAGGAGCATTGTGATGCAACTGAACCCCTCAGAAATCAGCGAGCTGATCAAGTCCCGCATCTCGGGCCTTGGCGCTGAAGCTGAAGTGCGCAATACCGGCACGGTGATCTCCGTGACCGATGGCATCTGCCGCGTGCATGGCCTGTCCGGCGTGATGCAGGGCGAGATGCTGGAATTCCCCGGCAACACCTTCGGCCTCGCGCTGAACCTCGAGCGCGACTCGGTCGGCGCCGTGGTGCTGGGTGAGTACGAACATATTTCCGAAGGCGACACGGTCAAGTGCACCGGCCGCATTCTGGAAGTGCCGGTGGGCAAGGAACTGCTGGGCCGCGTGGTGAACACGCTGGGCCAGCCGATCGACGGCAAGGGCCCGATCAACGCCAAGGAAACGGACGTGATCGAGAAGGTCGCCCCGGGCGTGATCGCGCGTCAGTCGGTGAGCCAGCCGGTGCAGACCGGCCTGAAGTCGATCGACGCGATGGTGCCGATCGGCCGTGGCCAGCGTGAGCTGATCATTGGCGACCGCCAGACCGGCAAGACCGCCGTCGCTGTCGACGCCATCATCAACCAGAAGGGCAAGGGCGTCTTCTGCGTCTACGTGGCAGTCGGCCAGAAGGCTTCGACGATCGCCAACGTGGTGCGCAAGCTGGAAGAGCACGGCGCGATGGAATACACCGTCGTCGTGGCCGCCGCCGCTTCGGACTCCGCCGCCATGCAGTACCTGGCACCGTACGCCGGCTGCACCATGGGCGAGTACTTCCGCGACCGCGGCGAAGACGCGCTGATCGTCTATGACGACCTGACCAAGCAAGCCTGGGCCTACCGCCAGGTGTCGCTGCTGCTGCGCCGCCCGCCGGGCCGCGAAGCCTACCCGGGCGACGTGTTCTACCTGCACTCGCGCCTGCTGGAGCGTGCTGCCCGCGTGAACGCCGACTACGTCGAGAAGTTCACCAACGGCGCCGTCAAGGGCAAGACCGGTTCGCTGACCGCGCTGCCGGTGATCGAAACGCAGGCCGGCGACGTGTCCGCGTTCGTTCCGACCAACGTGATCTCGATCACGGACGGCCAGATCTTCCTGGAAACCGACCTGTTCAACGCTGGTATCCGCCCCGCTATCAACGCCGGTATCTCGGTGTCGCGCGTCGGTGGTGCAGCCCAGACCAAGGTGGTGAAGAACCTGTCCGGCGGTATCCGTACCGACCTGGCCCAGTATCGTGAGCTGGCTGCGTTCGCGCAGTTCGCCTCGGACCTGGACGATGCCACCCGCAAGCAGCTCGAACGCGGCCGCCGCGTGACCGAACTGCTCAAGCAGCCGCAATACCAGCCGCTGCAAGTGTGGCAGCTGGCCGCGTCGCTGTTCGCCGCCAACAACGGCTTCCTCGACAACGTGGAAGTGAAGGACATTCTGCCGTTCGAGAAGGGCCTGCACGACCATCTGAAGACCAAGTACGCCGATCTCATCAACCGCATCGAAGAGACCAAGCAGCTCTCGAAGGAAGATGAAGCCGCCCTGCGTGCCGCTGTCGAGGATTTCAAGAAGTCCGCCGCGTTCTAACCGCGTGATTCCACGACACCGCCGCCGCGCCTGGCTCACGCCGGCGCGGCGCTGGTTCGGATGGAGAGGAAGATATGGCCGGAACGAAAGAGATTCGAACCAAGATCAAGAGCGTGCAGAACACGCGCAAGATCACCAAGGCGATGGAGATGGTCGCCGCGTCCAAGATGCGCAAGGCGCAGGAGCGGATGCGCAGTGCCCGTCCCTACGCCGAGAAGGTGCGCAACATTGCGGCGCACCTGGCTACGGCCAACCCCGAGTTCAAGCACCCGTTCATGCAGGAACGCGAAGTCAAGCGCGTCGGCATGATCGTGGTCACGACCGACAAGGGGCTGTGTGGCGGCCTGAACACGAACGTGTTGCGCGCCGTCACCAATGAACTGAAGACCCTGCAGGGCCGCGGCGTGGACGTGCAAGCCACCGCCATCGGCACCAAGGGCATGCAGTTCCTGGGCCGCGTCGGTGCCAAGGTGATCTCGCACGTGGTGCACCTCGGTGACACCCCGCATCTGGAAAAGCTGATCGGCGCGATCAAGGTCCAGCTCGATGCCTTCACCAATGGTGAGGTCGACGCGGTGTACCTGGCGTACACCAAGTTCATCAATACGATGAAGCAGGAACCGATGGTCGAGCAGCTGCTGCCGCTCGCCGCCGACAAGCTGGTTCAGACCGAGGAAGAGAAGCGCGCCTACTCGTGGGATTACATCTACGAGCCCGACGCCCAGACCGTAGTGGAAGAGCTGCTCGTCCGCTACGTCGAGGCGCTGGTGTACCAGGCCGTGGCCGAGAACATGGCGTCCGAGCAATCGGCGCGCATGGTGGCCATGAAGGCTGCGTCCGACAACGCCAAGAACGTGATCGGCGAACTGCAACTGGTCTACAACAAGACCCGTCAGGCCGCGATTACCAAGGAACTGTCGGAAATCGTCAGCGGCGCAGCTGCGGTCTAAGGCGTCACGAATTCAAGCTATCGGAGATACGAAATGAGTATCGGAAATATTGTGCAGTGTATTGGCGCCGTGGTGGACATCGAGTTCCCCCGTGACGCAATGCCGAAGGTGTACGACGCGCTCGTGCTGGAAGACTCCGGCGACGCCTCGTTCGCCGAAAAGGGCCTGACCTTCGAAGTCCAGCAACAGCTCGGTGACGGCGTGGTGCGTACCATTGCCCTGGGCTCGTCGGACGGTCTGCGCCGCGGTATGGAAGTGAAGAGCACCGGCGCCCCGATTTCGGTGCCGGTCGGTCACGGCACGCTGGGCCGCATCATGGACGTGCTGGGTCGCCCGATCGACGAAGCCGGCCCGATCGCCTCGGACGAGCTGCGCGCGATTCACCAGAAGGCCCCGAAGTTCGACGAACTGTCGCCGTCGGTTGACCTGCTGGAAACCGGCATCAAGGTGATCGACCTGGTCTGCCCGTTCGCAAAGGGCGGCAAGGTGGGCCTGTTCGGTGGTGCCGGCGTGGGCAAGACCGTCAACATGATGGAGCTCATCAACAACATCGCCAAGCAGCACAGCGGTCTGTCGGTGTTCGCCGGCGTGGGCGAGCGTACCCGTGAAGGGAACGACTTCTACCACGAAATGAAGGACTCGAACGTGCTCGACAAGGTGGCCATGGTGTTCGGCCAGATGAACGAGCCGCCGGGCAACCGTCTGCGCGTGGCGCTGACCGGCCTGACCATGGCCGAGCGCTTCCGTGACGAAGGCCGTGACATCCTGTTCTTCGTGGACAACATCTACCGCTACACGCTGGCCGGTACCGAAGTGTCCGCACTGCTGGGCCGTATGCCTTCCGCCGTGGGCTACCAGCCGACGCTGGCAGAAGAAATGGGCAAGCTGCAGGAACGTATCACGTCGACCAAGACTGGCTCGATCACGTCGATCCAGGCCGTGTACGTGCCTGCGGATGACTTGACCGACCCGTCGCCGGCAACCACCTTCCTGCACCTGGACTCGACCGTGGTGCTGTCGCGTGACATCGCTGCACTGGGTATCTACCCCGCAGTGGATCCGCTGGACTCGACCTCGCGCCAGCTGGACCCGCAGGTTGTCGGCACGGAACACTACGAAGTGGCCCGCCGCGTTCAGCAGACCCTGCAGCGCTACAAGGAACTGCGCGACATCATCGCGATTCTGGGCATGGACGAACTGTCGCCGGAAGACAAGCTGGCAGTGAACCGCGCTCGTAAGATCCAGCGTTTCCTGTCGCAGCCGTTCCACGTGGCGGAAGTGTTCACGGGTTCGCCGGGCAAGTACGTGCCGCTGAAGGAAACCATCCGCGGCTTCAAGATGCTGGTGGACGGCGAGTGCGATCACCTGCCCGAGCAGGCGTTCTACATGGTCGGCTCGATCGACGAAGCCTTCGAAAAGGCCAAGAAGCTCCAGTAAGCCTTGCTCATCACTCCCGCCTGGCGGTGGGAGTGATGGCCGGCCACCCCTGCGTGTCCGGCCGCCTGAGCAAAGCGATTGGAGAAAGGATCTGATATGGCAACCATTCTTGTAGACGTCGTCAGCGCGGAAGCGTCGATCTTCTCCGGCCAGGCGAAGTTCGTGGCGCTGCCGGGCGAGTCGGGTGAACTGGGCATTCTGCCGGGCCACACGCCGCTGATCACGCGCATCCAGCCGGGTGCGGTGCGGATCGAGAAGGAAGACGGCAGCGAAGAGTTCGTGTTCGTTGCCGGCGGCATTCTCGAAGTCCAGCCCAAGCACGTCACCGTGCTGGCCGACACCGCTATCCGCGGTGGCGACCTGGACGAAGCCAAGGCGCAGGAAGCCAAGCGTGCTGCCGAAGAGCTGATGCAGAACCAGAGCAGCGATCTGGATCTGGCACGCGCTCAGAGCGAGCTCGCCGTGGCGGCTGCCCAACTGGCTGCCATCGCCCGCCTGCGTCGTAAGAAGTAAGCAATTAGTGGCTTGTCGCGCTGTTGTTTTTCTGGCGCGACAATGAAAAAGGCAGCCGCATGGCTGCCTTTTTCTTGGGCGTGGCGATATGCTTTTATCCCGCCTGGACAAAAAAAAGCGCGCGGGCCGGGGAGGCTCCGCGCGGACGGGAAAATCCCTTCGAGGGGTCAATTCGAAGGAACGGGTTCGGTCCAGGTCGACAATCAAGGCGCAACGGATATCCAATATCCGACCAGAGGCCGCAAAGGCCACGCGCTGCAACGGTCTGCCTGGTGCTCCGGTCCAGCGGCGATCTGCTGGATCGGAAAATCGGGTTACTGCTTCAAAAGGCTTTCTTCACCACGCCCCTTTAAGTCTGCACAGCCTTATTTACTGGGGCGCCACACGCCGGACACCGGGTGTGTCAATGTATTGTGGGGGAAACTCCCCGGCATGGCAGTAACAAAATGTATCGTTTTGCAAGAAGTTGAAAGCCAGAGGCGCCGGGATCTGGCGTGTTCGGCATATTTTCACGCGTTCACATCACGTTAGCCGCAGAAACGTGTCGTTGTATTATCTTTGATGACGCGATTTCCATGTTCGCTCCCCCACCAATCCCTGCGTGACAATTCCGGTTACGATTCAGGACGTCTGTGGCCTTCGCGTTGCGTTTTTGCATGTCCGCGGGCCCGCCCTTGTCCACCCGGAGACGCGATGCGCCCTGAGATGCAGCAAGCCATACAAGCCATGCTGGCGATGAAGACCGTGGCCGTGGTCGGCCTGTCCGACCGCCCGGAGCGTCCCAGTCATGAGGTTGCGGAATTCCTGCAGGACCATGGCTTCCGGATCGTGCCGGTCAATCCGCGTCATGCCGGCGAACGCATTCTGGGCGAGACCTGCCACGCCACGCTGCGCGAAGCCGCCGACGCTGCCGCGGCAGCCGGCAGTCCCATCGCGTGGGTCGACATCTTCCGCCGTGCCGAGGAAACGCCGGGCGTGGTCGATGAGGCCATCGCCATTGGCGCACAGGGTGTCTGGCTGCAGCTGGGCATCGTCAACGACCACGCCGTGCGCCGCGCTGCCGATGCCGGCCTGCTGGCGGTGCAGGATTGCTGCAGCAAGGTCGAGCTGACGCGCCAGCTCGGGCTGGACTGATTCCCGCCCCGGCACCCTTTCTTTTTCCGCTTTCCCATCAGTCGCCAACCATGGCCATCGATCCGCAACTGCTTGCCTATTACCGCCGCCTGGCGGAGCGCTATGCCAATGCGCCCGCGCCTGCCGACATTCCCGCGCAGCGGGCCCGTTTTGCCGAGATCGCGGCGGCGTCGCTGTTGCCGGATCCGGCAGGCATCACGGTGCAGGACCTAGAGCTTGCGCTCTCCGGCCGCTCGCTGGGCGCCAGGCTGTTCCGCCCGGCCGGCGAGACCGCGCCGCGGCTGGTGGTCTACTTCCACGGTGGCGGCTGGGTGATCGGCTCGCCGCAGACGCACCATACGGTTGCAGCGTTGCTTGCGGCCGACACGGGCTGCGCGGTGGCCAGCGTCGACTACCGCCTCGCACCCGAGCACGCGTTCCCGGCTCCCTGCGACGATGCCTCCGAGGCAGTGCAGTGGTTCGCCGGTGAACGTCAGGCACTCGGGCTGGCGACCGATTTCCTGGCCGTGGCGGGCGACAGCGCCGGCGGCCACCTGGCGGCGCAGGCAGCGCAGCAGCTCAACGGCGGCGGCGCGGTGCAGGTCGATGCGCAACTGCTGATCTATCCGGTGACGGCGCCGGTGCTCAGCACCGAAAGCTACCGCGCCTTTGCCGACGGTCCCGGCCTGACGCGTGACGAGATGGCCTGGTTCTGGACCCAGTTCATCGGCGCCGAGGCCCTGGCGGAGGGCACCGCCCACCCCGACCACCGCGTGCACCTGATGGCCGCGCCGCTGGTGCGCCCGCCCGCCACCGTGCTGATGGTGGCCGCGCACGACGTGCTGCGCGACGACGGCCTGGCCTATGCCGACTTCCTGGTGCGCCACGACGCCCCGGTGGTCACCATCGAGGCCAGTGGCATGACCCACGGCTTCGCACGGCTGCAGCCCGATGCCGAACGCGCGCGCGAATGGATGCGGCGTGCCGCAGCGGCCTTCACCGGGATGATCGACGACGTCTGAGCGGCATCCAGCCGCAGCCATCCCTTAGAATGGCGGTCTTACGAGGATGACCATGACCGCACTGCAGAACGATACCTTCCTGCGCGCGCTGCGCCGCCAGCCGACCGAATACACGCCGCTGTGGCTGATGCGCCAGGCGGGCCGCTACCTGCCCGAGTACAACGCCACGCGCGCCCGCGCCGGCAGCTTCCTCGGGCTGGCCAAGAACCCGGCCTACGCCACGGAAGTGACACTGCAGCCGCTGGACCGCTATCCGCTGGACGCGGCGATTCTCTTTTCCGACATCCTGACCGTGCCCGACGCGATGGGCCTGGGCCTGTCGTTCGCGCAGGGCGAGGGCCCGCGCTTTGCCCATCCGCTGCGCACCGAAGCCGACGTGCAGAAACTGGCCGTGCCGGACATGACGTCGCTGCAGTATGTCTTTGACGCGGTAAGCGAAATCCGCCGCGCACTGGTCCAGGACGGCCGCCAGCGCGTGCCGCTGATCGGATTTTCCGGCAGCCCCTGGACGCTGGCCTGCTACATGGTCGAAGGCGGCGGCTCGGACGACTTCCGCACGGTCAAGGCGATGATGTACGGCCGCCCGGACCTGATGCACCGCATTCTCGAGATCAACGCCCAGGCGGTGACCGAATACCTGAATGCCCAGATCGAAGCCGGCGCGCAGGCCGTGATGATTTTCGACACCTGGGGCGGGGCGCTCGCCGACGGCATGTACCAGGCGTTCTCGCTGGCCTATATGCGCCGGGTGCTGGCCGGCCTGAAGCGCGAGCACGATGGCCAGCAGGTGCCCGCGATCGTCTTTACCAAGGGCGGCGGCCTGTGGCTCGAGGCGCTGGCTGACACCGGCGCCGACGCGATCGGGTTGGACTGGACCGTCAACCTGGCCGAAGCGCGCCGCCGCACCGGCGGGCGCGTGGCGCTGCAGGGCAATATCGACCCGACCGTGCTGTTCGCCCCTGAGGCCGCGATCCGCGAGCAGGTGCGCGGCGTGCTGGACAGCTATGCCGCCGCCGGGGGCAGTGATGGCCACGTATTCAACCTTGGCCACGGCATCTCGCAGTTCACGCCGCCGGATAACGTCTCGGTGCTGGTGGATGAAGTGCATCGCCACAGCCGCAAGCTGCGCGCCGGGCAGAAGTGACGATGACAGTATGCGGCCGGCGTGGCTGCTGCTGCGGTGCCCTGCGCTGCAGCGCACCGGCGCCCCAGCGTACCCAGTGCTGCGGGAGCCGCGCCGCCGGACCCTGTCAAGTTAACTTTTTCGCCAGCATTCGCCAAAAAGGTGCTCGGACTTGACTGGCGGTACTTGACTTATGCACACCGATAGGTTTGCCGCAGTGCGGAACAGGGTTATTCCCTAACCTATCCGGGGGATGTTTGCAAGCCCTTGATTTTTAAGGATTTGGAAGAATTGCAAAGGAAGGGCCGATGCCGGTGGATCCCTTGTTTCGCGGGGCTTCCCGGCCAGCCAGTGCGACTTTTCAACAAAGTTATCCACAGGGGCGGTGGAATTAGTGGAAAACCAGTCATCTATCATCGACTTAGGGCCACATTTGAAGTTTTACTTTAAGTTGATGTTGCGCCGCACACTAGATTCCCACTCTTATTGCGCCAGGCGCCCGTTGCACAAAGGTTGCGCAACGGCGGTGCACCAGGAAGGGCCGCATGGCGCCAGCTAGCGGCGCGCTTCCGGTGGTCGAGGACAGCACGGCGATGGGCGCCGTGATGCCGACCGCCGCCGCGCAGTCAGTCATCCGGGTCGCGCTGGACACCCCCGCCGACGACTGCTTCGACTATCTCGCCACGCCCGAGGTCGCCCCGGGTGACCTGGTGGTGGTGCCGTTCGGTCGCCGCAGCATGGTCGGCGTGGCGGTGGCGTACGCTGACAGCTCCGATGTGCCCGCCGACCGGCTACGCCCGGTGGCGCAGCGCCTGGAATGGATGCCGCCGCTGCAGCCCGACTGGATCGGGCTGGCCGCCTTTGCCGCGCGCTACTACCAGCGCCGCCTGGGCGAAGTGATGCTGCCGGCCTTGCCGCCGGCCTTGCGCGAGGCCGAGGGCTGGCCGGGCCTGGCCCAGCGTGCCCGCACCGACGAATACCGCCTGCTGCCCGGGCATGCAGAGGCCCTGCTGGCCGCCGTGCCGCCACGCGCACGCAGCGTGCGCGCCCTGGCACAGGCGCTGGCCGAGCGCGCCGCCGCGGCCGAGCCGCTGACGCTGGCCGACGCCCGCGTGCTGTGCGCGGCGGCACCGGCGCGGCTGGCCGAATGGCAGGCCGCCGGCTGGGTCGAGGCCAGCCGCACCGCGCGCCCCCTGCTGCCGACCGACTCCGCACAGCCGCCATCGGCCGCGCCGCCGCTGCACGACGAGCAGCGCGCCGCGGTGCAGGCAATTGCCGAGGCCGAGGGCTTCGCGCCGTTCCTGCTGCACGGGGTGACCGGCAGCGGCAAGACCGAGGTCTACCTGCATGCGATGCAGGCGCTGCTCGAACGCGACCCCCAGGCCCAGGTGCTGATGCTGGTGCCTGAAATCAACCTGACCCCGCAATTGCAGGCCCGCATCGCTGCACGCTTCCCGCACCTGCCGCTGGCGGTGCTGCACAGCGGCCTGGCCGACCAGGAGCGCAGCCTGCAGTGGCTGGCCGCGCACCGCGGCGAGGCCCGCATCGTGCTGGGCACGCGCATGGCGGTGATGGCCTCGCTGCCGGCGCTGGCGCTGATCGTGGTCGACGAGGAACACGACACTTCCTACAAGCAGCAGGAAGGGCTGCGCTACTCGGCGCGCGACCTGGCGGTGTGGCGCGCCAAGCAGCGCGGCATTGCCGTGGTGCTTGGTTCGGCCACGCCGTCGATGGAGACCTGGTGGCGGGCCGGGCAGGGCACTTACCGCAAGCTGGTGCTGCGCGAGCGCGCCCAGGCCGAAGCGACCCTGCCGACAGTGCGCCTGGTCGACCTGAACCACGAGCGCCAGCGCCAGCGCCCGCTGTTCGAAGGCTTGTCGGTGCCGCTGCTGGAAGCCATCGACGCGCGCCTGGCGCGCGGCGAGCAGAGCCTGCTGTTCCTGAACCGCCGCGGCTACGCGCCGGTGATTGCCTGCGACAGCTGCGGCTGGCTGTCGGGCTGCCCGCGCTGCTCGGCCTACCTGGTGCTGCACCGCCCCGAACGGCGCCTGCGCTGCCACCACTGCGGCCTGGAGGCGCCGGTGCCGCACCACTGCCCGGACTGCGGCAACGTCGACATCGCGCCGCTGGGGCGTGGCACGCAGCGCATCGAAGAGGCATTGGCGACGCGCTTCCCGCAGGCGCGCATCGCCCGCATCGACGCAGATTCCACGCGCCGCAAGGGCAGCGCGCAAGCCATGTTCGACGAAGTCCATGCCGGCGAAGTCGACATCCTGGTGGGCACGCAGATGGTGGCCAAGGGGCATGACTTCCAGCGCGTGACCCTGGTCGGCATCGTCCATCCGGACGCGGCCATGTTCAGCCATGACTTCCGCGCCGCCGAGCATCTGTTCGCCTCGCTGATGCAGGTGGCCGGGCGGGCAG
>NZ_JBYTAG010000098.1:0-20379 GCF_058787995.1 Cupriavidus sp. FW305-27 | reverse complement strand
CCACCCGCCCGCGCAGCTGGTGCAGCTGCGCCAGGCCGAAGCGCTCGGCGTGCTCGATCACCATCAGCGAGGCATTGGGCACGTCCACGCCCACTTCGATCACGGTGGTGGCCACCAGCACCTGCATGCGGTTGGCGCTGAAGTCGTCCATCACCGCGGCCTTCTCGGCCGGCGGCAGGCGCCCGTGCACCAGGCCCACGCGCAGGTCGGGCAGCGCGGCCACCAGCGTTTCATAGGTCTCCACCGCGGTCTGCAGCTGCAGCGCCTCGCTTTCCTCGATCAGCGGACACACCCAGTAGACCTGGCGGCCTTCGGCGGCGGCGTGATGGATGCGTCCGATCACTTCGTCGCGCCGCTCGTCGTTGACCAGGCGCGTGACGATGGGGGTGCGGCCCGGCGGCAATTCATCGATCACCGACACATCGAGGTCGGCGTAGTAAGTCATGGCGAGCGTGCGCGGGATCGGCGTGGCCGACATCATCAACTGGTGCGGCACGGTCTCGGCCGCGGTTGCCGCTGAATCGGGGGTATCGGCGGCACCGGCCTTGCCGCGCAGCGCCAGCCGCTGCGCCACGCCGAAGCGGTGCTGCTCGTCGACCACCGACAGCCCCAGTTTGGCAAAGCGCACGGTGTCCTGGATCAGCGCGTGGGTGCCGATCACCAGCTGCGCCTGGCCCGATTCCACGCGCGCCGCGGCCTCGCGCTTGTCGCGTGCCTTCTGGCTGCCGGCCAGCCACGCCACCGGCACGCCCAGCGGCTCCAGCCATGCGGACAGCTTGCGGTAGTGCTGCTCGGCCAGGATTTCGGTGGGCGCCATCAAAGCGGCCTGGTAGCCGGCATCGATCGCCTGGCAGGCCGCCAGCGCGGCGACGATGGTCTTGCCGCTGCCCACGTCGCCCTGCAGCAGCCGGTGCATCGGGTGCGGGCGCGTCATGTCGGCAGCGATTTCTTCCACCACGCGCTGCTGCGCCCCGGTCAGCCGGAACGGCAACGCAGCCAGGAAGCGCGTCAGCAGGCCGCCCTCGCGGCGCGGCATGGTCGGCGCGGTCTTTTCGCGCCGCGCCGCGTGCGCGCGCCGCAGCGAGATCTGCTGCGCCAGCAGCTCGTCGAACTTGATGCGCTGCCAGGCCGGGTGCGAGCGGTCGGCCAGCGCGGCCTCGCTCTCCTGCGGCGACGGCGCGTGCAGCAACCGCAGGCAGTCGGCCAGCGGGCGCAGGTGCAGGCGTGCCAGCGGCCCGTCCAACACCGCCCGCGGCAGCGTCTCGGGCATGGGCGTGCGCGACAGCGTGCCGCCGATGGCCTTGCGCAGATAGGCCTGCGGGATGCCGGCGGTGGACGGATACACCGGCGTCAGGCGGTCGGGCAGCGCTTCGCCGGGCACCACCGGGCGCACCGTCGGGTGGACCATCTCGGCGCCGAAGAAGCCGCCGCGCACCTCGCCGCGCACGCGCAGGCGCACGCCTTCGGCCATCTGCTTGGTCTGGTTGCCGTAGAAGTTGAGGAAGCGCAGCGTCAGCTCGCCGCTGTCGTCGGCGATCTTGACCACCAGCTGGCGGCGCGGCCGGAACGTGACTTCGTTGGAGATGACCTCGCCTTCCACCTGCGCCGGCAGCCCGAGCCCGGCGCGGTGGATCGCCTCGGCGATCGGCGCCAGCGTGGTCTCGTCCTCATAGCGCATCGGCAAGTGCAGCACCAGGTCGACGGGACGGCGCAGGCCGAGCTTGGCCAGGCGCGCGGCCGCGGAAGACGTGCCGGAGGCGGCGGCCTTGCCCCTGGCTTCGCCGGCCTTGCCGCGCGCGGGCGCCGCCGTTTCCTTGGCGGCGTCGGCGGGGTCGTGGATCGGTTCAGCGGCGGTTCCGGGCATCGGCGAAAAAGTTGGCAGCGGTCGCTCTCGTGCTGCGGGGTTGGCTGGCGCGGCGCCGGCGAATAGCCGGCATCAAGCCTGGCCCGGCGGCAAGCGCGCCCGTGGCCTTACAATATCGGATTCGCCGATTGTACCCATGCCGGCTGCCACCACGGGCAGCGGAGTGCCGTTTTGTGCCCCGCTCCGGCCTGCATGGGATCGCGCAGCCCGCCGCTCCCACGATGTTGACGCTTTCCGATTTCGATTTCCCGCTGCCGCCAGAACTGATTGCCCAGAGCGCGCTGCCCGACCGCAGCGCGAGCCGGCTGCTGGTGGTCGAACGGCTGGCCCCGGCCGACACCGCCGACGCGGTGCGCATGGTCGACCGCGCCTTCAGCGACATCGTCGACTACCTGCGTCCCGACGACTTGCTGGTCTTCAACGACACCCGCGTGATCAAGGCGCGCTTCTTCGGCCACAAGCCCAGCGGCGGCAAGATCGAGGTGCTGGTCGAGCGCGTGGTCGACAGCCACACCGTGCTGGCCCAGGTGCGCGCCTCCAAGACCCCGACCGAGGGCAGCATACTGCACCTGGCCGACGGCGCCTTCGCCGTCACCGTGGGCCCGCGTGTGGACCAGTTCTTCACGCTGCGCTTCCCCGAACCGGCGCTGGACCTGATCGAGCGCTACGGCCGCCTGCCGCTGCCGCCATATATCAGGCACGACCCGGACGCCTACGACGAGACCCGCTACCAGACCGTCTACGCGCGCAGCCCGGGCGCGGTGGCCGCACCCACTGCGGGCCTGCATTTCGACGATGCGCTGTTCGCGCGGCTCGATGCCGCCGGCGTGCGGCGCGCCTTCCTGACGCTGCACGTGGGCGCCGGCACCTTCCAGCCGGTGCGCACCGAGAACCTGGCCGAGCACAAGATGCACTCGGAGTGGTACGCCGTCTCCGCAGACCTGGCCCAGGCCGTGCGCGACACCCGCGCACGCGGCGGCCGCGTGATCGCGGTCGGCACCACCTCGCTGCGCGCGCTGGAATCGGCCGCGCAGGCCGACGGCACGCTCGCCGCCGGCAGCGGCGACACCGATATCTTCATCACCCCCGGCTACCGCTTCCGCCTGGTCGATGCCCTGATCACCAACTTCCACCTGCCCAAGTCGACGCTGCTGATGCTGGTGTCGGCACTGGCCGGCGTGGAAGCCATCCGCGCCGCCTACCGCCATGCGGTCGAGCAGCGCTACCGTTTCTTCAGCTACGGCGACGCCATGCTGCTGACCCGCCAGCCCGGCGCCTGAATCCAGAATCACAAGCCATGCTCAACTTCGAACTCATCACCACCGACGGCAACGCCCGCCGCGGCCGCGTCACGCTGAACCACGGCGTGGTCGAGACGCCGATCTTCATGCCGGTCGGCACCTACGGCTCGGTCAAGGCGATGTCGCCGCTGGAACTGAACGAGATTGGCGCGCACATCATCCTGGGCAATACCTTCCACCTGTGGCTGCGCCCCGGGTTGGACGTGGTCAACGCCCACGAGGGCCTGCACAAGTTTATCGGCTGGGACAAGCCGATCCTGACCGATTCCGGTGGCTTCCAGGTGTTTTCGCTCGGCGATCTGCGCAAGATCACTGAAGATGGCGTCACGTTCGCATCTCCGGTCAATGGCGACAAGCTTTTCCTGTCGCCCGAGATCTCGATGCAGATCCAGCGCACGCTGAACTCCGACATCGTGATGCAGTTCGATGAGTGCACGCCGTACGAGATCGACGGCCGCGCCGCCACGCACGAGGAAGCGGCCAAGTCGATGCGCATGAGCCTGCGCTGGGCCAAGCGCTCGCGCGACGAGTTCGAGCGCCTGGCCAACCCCAACGCGCTGTTCGGCATCGTCCAGGGAGGCATGTACGAAGACCTGCGCGACGAATCGCTGGCCGGCCTGTCCGAGCTGGACTTCCACGGCTTTGCCATCGGCGGGCTGTCGGTGGGCGAGCCCAAGGAAGACATGATGCGCGTGCTCGAGCACGTCGCGCCGCGCCTCCCGGCCCACAAGCCGCACTACCTGATGGGCGTGGGCACGCCCGAAGACCTGGTCGCCGGCGTCGCCGCCGGGGTGGACATGTTCGACTGCGTGATGCCCACCCGCAACGCACGCAACGGCTGGCTCTTCACCCGCTTCGGCGACGTCAAGATCAAGAACGCGGCGCACCGCAACGATCCGCGCCCGCTCGATGAAAGCTGCGCCTGCTACACCTGCCGCAACTTCTCGCGCGCCTACCTGCACCACCTGCACCGCGTAGGCGAGATCCTGGGCGCGCGCCTCAATACCATCCACAACCTGCACTACTACCTGCAACTGATGCGCGAGATGCGCGAAGCCATCGAGCACCACCGCTTTGCCGACTTCCGGCGCCAGTTCGCCGCTGACCGCGCCCGCGGCACGCAGTGACAATGCCCGCTGGCGCGAACTTTTGCGCTGCCGGCGGTCGAATAGCCGGGTCATCCGGGGGCGAGCCGCGATCCGGAGCGCCCGGCCTTGCCGCCCCTGCCGCAAGTTGTCCCGGGCGCACCCGAACAAACCCGTATTCCGCCCTAGAATGCCAAGGGTGGGCGGAATGCGAATGGTAGAATGATCGATTATTTGACTAATTTTGTGACGGAGAATCAACGTGCTGATTTCTAACGCATTTGCCCAGACCACCGGTACCGGCGGCGCGGCTGGCGGCCTGATGAGCTTCCTGCCCATCATCCTGATGTTTGGCGTGCTGTGGTTCATCATGATCCGCCCGCAGATGAAGCGTCAGAAGGAAGCCAAGGCAATGCTCGAAGCGCTGGCCAAGAACGACGAAGTCGTGACCGCCGGCGGCATCCTGGGCAAGGTGACCAAGGTCACCGACCAGTACGTCAGCCTGGAAATCGCCGAAGGCACGGAAATCACCGTGCAGAAGAACGCCGTGACGACGGTGCTGCCGAAGGGCTCGCTGAAGGCGCTCTGATCCACCGATCGCGCGCGCGACTCCCGCCTTTGTCTTTTCCGGCATGCCCGTTCGCGCATGCCCCGGCAGCCGCCTGATCCAGCCCGACGAAGCCCCCGTGGCTTCGATCCGTGGTTGCCAGGCGGCTGTTTGCCAAACCGGTTCGGCCCCGCCGACGTGGTGCGCCACGCCAGCGCCGGCCCCGCCAACCGCTGAATGACTGGCCAGAGATGAATCGTTATCCGCTTTGGAAATACCTCGTGATCCTGGTGGCCCTGGCCATCGGCATCATCTATACCTTGCCGAATTTCTTCGGCGAGGCGCCTGCGGTGCAGGTGTCCTCGGGCAAGGCCACGGTCAAGGTCGACCTGTCGATGCAGAAGCAGGTCGAAGAGATCCTGGCACAGAACCAGCTGCAGCCTGACGGCGTCTTCTTTGATATTTCCGGCCAGTCCGGCTCGGTCAAGGCGCGCTTCCGCACCACCGACGAGCAGCTCAAGGCCAAGGACATCCTGTCGCGCACGCTCAACCCCGACGCGGCCGACCCCACCTATGTGGTCGCGCTGAACCTGCTGTCGGGCTCGCCGCGCTGGCTGACCGCCATGCACGCGCTGCCGATGTACCTGGGCCTGGACTTGCGCGGCGGCGTGCACTTCCTGCTGCAGGTCGACATGAAGGGCGCGGTCGACAAGAAGCTCGACAGCCTGGGCGGCGACGCGCGCACCCTGCTGCGCGACAAGAGCATCCGCCACGGCGGCATCGACCGCGATGGCGAGCGCCTGACGGTGCGCTTCAACAACGCCGACGACGCCAACCGCGCGCGTCCGCTGCTGGCCGACAACCTGCGCGAAGTCGCCTTCGCCATGGACGGCAACAATATCGTCGGCACCTTCACCGAAGCCGCCCGCAAGGCCGTGCAGGATGCCGCGGTCAAGCAGAACATCACCACGCTGCACAACCGCGTCAATGAGCTTGGCGTGGCCGAGCCGGTGATCCAGCAGCAAGGCGCCGACCGCATCGTGGTGCAGCTGCCCGGCGTGCAGGACACCGCCAAGGCCAAGGACATCATCGGCCGCACCGCCACGCTCGAAGCCCGCCTGGTCGACAACGACGCGCCGCGCAGCCCGCGCCCGGGCGACCCGATCCCGTTCGGCAGCGAGCTCTTCACGCAAGGCAACGGCGCCCCGGTGGTGCTGAAGAAGCAGGTCATCTTCACCGGCGACCGCATTGAAAGTGCCTCGGCCGGCTTCGACCAGAACCAGCAGCCTTCGGTCAACATCAAGCTCGACGCCCAGGGCGGACGCGTGCTGCGCGACGTCTCGCGCGAGAATCTGAAGAAGCCGATGGCGATCGTGCTGTTCGAAAAGGGCAAGGGCGAAGTGCTGACGGTGGCGACGATCCAGTCCGAACTGGGCTCCAGCTTCCAGATCACCGGCTCCTACTCCACCGAAGCCGCCAACGACCTGGCGCTGCTGCTGCGCGCCGGCTCGCTGGCCGCGCCGATGGAGATCATCGAAGAGCGCACCATCGGCCCGTCGCTGGGCGCGGACAACATCCAGAAGGGTTTTGACTCGGTCGCCTACGGCTTTGCCGCCATCGGCGTGTTCATGATCCTGTACTACATGCTGTTCGGCGTGTTCTCGGTGGTGGCGCTGGGCGTGAACCTGCTGCTGCTGATCGCGGTGCTGTCGATGCTGCAGGCCACGCTGACGCTGCCGGGCATTGCCGCCATCGCGCTGGTGCTGGGCATGGCCATCGACGCCAACGTGCTGATCAACGAGCGCATCCGCGAGGAACTGCGCGCGGGCGCGTCGCCGCAGATGGCGATCGCGGTCGGCTTCGACCGCGCCTGGGCCACCATTCTGGACTCCAACGTGACCACGCTGATCGCCGGCCTGGCACTGCTGGCCTTTGGTTCGGGCCCGGTGCGCGGCTTTGCCGTGGTGCACTGCCTGGGCATCCTGACCTCGATGTTCTCGGCGGTGTTCTTCAACCGCGGCCTGGTCAACCTCTGGTACGGCCGCAAGAAGAAGCTGCAGAGCGTGGCCATCGGCCAGATCTGGAAGCCGGGCAACACCACCGACACGCCGGTCGCCAAGTAAGGCGAGCAGCAACAACTAGCAGTACAGAACAGGATTCAACATGGAATTCTTCCGCATCCGGCGCGACATTCCGTTCATGAAGCACGCGTTGGTCTTCAACGTGATTTCCTTCCTGACGTTTGCCGCAGCCGTGTTCTTCCTCTGGCACAAGGGCCTGCACCTGTCGATCGAATTCACCGGCGGCACGGTGATGGAAGTCAGCTACCAGCAGACCGCCGACCTGGAAAAGATCCGCGGCCAGGTGGGCAAGCTGGGCTATACCGACGTGCAGGTGCAGAACTTCGGCACCTCGCGCGACGTGATGATCCGCCTGCCGCTGCAGAAGGGCGCGGACGGCAAGCCCGTCACCTCGGCCCAGCAGAGCGAGCAGGTGATGGCCTCGCTGCAGGCGGCCTCGCCTGACGTGAAGCTGCAACGGGTGGAGTTCGTCGGCCCGCAGGTGGGCAAGGAACTGGCCACCGACGGCCTGCTGGCGCTGCTGTGCGTGGTGGCCGGCATCGTGATCTACCTGTCGTTCCGCTTCGAATGGAAGTTCGCGGTGGCGGGCATCATCGCCAACCTGCACGACGTGGTCATCATCCTGGGCTTCTTCGCCTACTTCCAGTGGGAATTCTCGCTGTCGGTGCTGGCGGCGATCCTGGCGGTGCTGGGCTATTCGGTCAACGAATCGGTGGTGATCTTCGACCGGATCCGCGAGAACTTCCGCAAGTTCCGCAAGATGAGCACCCACGAGATCATCGACAACGCGATCACCAGCACCATCTCGCGCACCATCATCACCCACGGCTCGACCCAGATGATGGTGCTGTCGATGTTCTTCTTCGGTGGCCCCACGCTGCACTACTTTGCCCTGGCACTGACGGTCGGCATCTTGTTCGGCATCTACTCGTCGGTGTTCGTGGCCGCGGCGCTGGCGATGTGGCTGGGCGTCAAGCGCGAGGACCTGGTCAAGGGCGAGAAGAAGTCCGACTCGACCGACCGCAACGACCCCAACTACGGCGCGCAGGCCTGACGGCTTGCCGCCCACGAAAACAAAGGCGCCCCGGGCGCCTTTGTTTTTTTCCGCGGCCGGCCGGTGTTATGCCTGGCCTGACCAGCGTGAGCGCGCTCCCGCGGGCGGGGCCGGCATCAGCGGCTCGCGGTCCTGTCCCGGCTCGGGCTCGGGGATGGGGCGGCCGGAATCGCGCCATTCCACGGCGGCGGCAAGACCGTAGCGCTCGGCATACTCCTTGAACCAGATCCCTTCGGGCGAATGTCGCGTGATGCCGCGGCGCGGGCCCGCGCCGGCGTTGCGTCGCCGGCGGGCTTTGCCGGGGGCGGGACATCGCCGGTGGCCGCGCGCACGTATTGCTGCAACTGGAGCAGGGACTCGCCCAGCACCGCGGCGTAAAGGACTTCGATGTTCTCGAAATACAGATAGAGGGTCGCCGGGGCGATGCCGGCCGCCAACGCGATCCGCCTGGCGGACGCTGCCTCGAGTCCCGCGGAAACCAGGATGGTTCGAGCCGCCTCGACAATCGCTGCGCGCTGCGTATCGACGTTCTGCGCGGAGCGCGCGGGCCGCCCCCTGCGCCTGGCGGCTACGGCAGCGGCCGCACCGATCGTCTTGCTTGCCATGTCAGCCTGCACCTCACCGGCTACAGCCCGGCTCCATGTCAACGTTGCTCGGCAAAGCGCTCGATCCACGCCGCCAACCGGTCGGCCGCGAAGAACTCGGTACGCTGGCCGGCACGGCACAGGATGGCGTCGCCATCGCGCGCAAACTGCAGCGCACCGCCGGCCTCGTCCAGCCACAGCAGGCTGGCCAGCCACGCCGCATGCGCGGCAGACACCGGCGCGCCCACCGGCTGCACCAGGTACTCGGCCAACGTGGCCGGCGCGGTCCAGACCACGGTATCGCCATCGCGGCGCACCACCTCGCTGCCCAGCGCGTCGGCGATCACCGCGACGGCATCGGCCGCCCCCTTGCCCGCGTTGGCGCTGCGCAGGCCCGCCAGGCGCGTGCCGACGGCATGGCCGAAGCTGCCGCTGCGCTCGGCCTCGGCCCGCACCAGGTCGGCGTAGTCCATGCGCTGCCAGTCCGGCTCGACGCTGCCCGCGCCGGCCAGGTCGACCGCCGCGAGGTAGGTCTCCACCGGCTGGAAACGGCCCGGCCCGATCAGGCTGGCGCACAGCGCATGCACCATGCCGATGCGCGAGGCCACGGTCTGGGTCTGCAGCACGGACAGCTTCTCGCGCAGCAGCTGGTCGCGTTCCTTGCGCAGGCCGGCCAGTTCCAGCGCCTGCTTCAGCTCCATGCGCAGCGCGGTGATGTCCCACGGCTTCTTGATGTAGCGGTGGATCTGCCCCTGGTTGACCGCCTCGACGGTCTGGTCGAGCTCCGAATACGCGGTGGTCAGGATGCGCACGATATGCGGGTAGCGCTCGCGCGCGTAGCGCAGCAGTTCGTTGCCATACTCGCCCGGCATGCGCTGGTCCGACACCAGCACCGCAAGGCTGTCTGCGTGGGCGTCGAGCAAGGCCTTGCCCTCTTCAACGGAGCCGCCGGTGGCCACCGGTGCCAGCGCCCCGATGGCACGCTGGAAATACTTGACTGCAGTCGCTTCGTCATCGACGAACAGAATCGCCGGGGGTGGTGCCTGCGTGGCATTCGGTTCGGTCATCGGTCACTCCTATGCTTTCGACTCTTGAAACTTGGAAAGTCCAGCGTCACCGTCGTGCCGGCACCGGATGCGGATTCGATCCGGATGCCGCCGCCAAACGACTGCATGACGCGGTTGCAGAAAATCATGCCCAGGCCGCTGCCGCCGGCACTGGCGTGGGTGGTGACCGGGTCGACCAGCAACCGCTCCATCACTTCCGGCGCAATCCCCGGCCCGTTGTCGCAGATGCGGATTTCCGGGCGCGGCTGCGCCACCACCACAAAGCGCAACGCCGGCGTGCCGACACTGCCCAGCGCCCGCAGCGCGTTGCTCATCACCGAGGAGAGCACCAGCGCCACGCAGTTGGGCAGCGTCTGCACCGGGAAATCGCCGTGCATCTCCACCTGCACCCAGCTGCGCTGGTCGCCTGCGAACGGGTAGCTGTCCAGCAGCGAAGTGACCAGCGAGCCGGCGCTGACCTCGGCGCCGGCATCGGGCCGCGCCGGCGTGCTGCCGGCACTGTTGCGCACCGACTGCAGGAACGACGACAGCACCGCCAGGCAATACTGGGCGTTGTCGTACATGGCGCTGGCCGCCTGGCCGATCTCGGCCTGGCGCTGCGCACTGTACTCGCCGGCGACACGTCCGCGGATGCCGTGGGCAAAGTTGGCGATGGCAGCCAGCGGGGTATTCAGCTCATGCGCCAGGAAGGCCAGGGTCTCGTCGATCGCCATCAGCCGGTGCTGGCGCAGGGTGCGCTCGCGGTGGCGCTCGGCGGCGCCTGCCAGCACCTCGCGCAGGTCGGCCACGCTCAGCGGCTTTTCCAGGATGCGGAAGACTTCGCCGCTGTTGACCGTTTCCAGCAGCACATCCTTGTCGGCATAGGCGGTGACCAGGATGCGCACGATCTGCGGGTATTCCTGCGCCACCTGGCGCAGCAGCTGGCCGCCGTCGCGCCCGGGCATGCGGAAGTCGGTCACCAGCACCGCCACGCGGGCGGGGTCCGCGCGCAGCACCGCCAGGGCCTCGTCGGCGCTGTCTGCCACCAGCACCTCATAGTCGCTGCCGGCGGCCCGGGCGAAATACTTGCGCGCCATCTCCTCGTCGTCGACATAGAGGACGGCAAGCCGTGCCTGCTTCGCTTCGCTCATGGCTGGTTACTCCGCACGCGGCAGGTCGAAGCTGAACGCGGTCCACTGGCCCAGTTCGCTCTCGGCATACAGCTGCCCGCCGTGGCGTTCCACCACCGCGTAGCTGATCGACAGGCCCAGGCCAAGCCCCTGCCCCACCTCGCGCGTGGTGAAGAACGGCTCGAACACGCGCGCCAGGTTTTCCTGGGGGATGCCAGGGCCGTTGTCGCGCACCATGACGTGCAGGCGGTGGTTGTCCCAGCGGGCCGTGGTATGGATCGCAGGCGTGGCCGTGCCCGCCTTGCGCATGGCCAGCGCGGCATTCGAGAACAGGTTGATCAGCACGCCGATGATGGCCGCCTCGTCGCCCAGCACCAGGGTGTCGGCAGGCAGTTCGCGGCTGAGGCTGACCCCGCGCAGCTCATGCGCGGTCAGGCGGATCGACGAATCGAGCGCCTTCTCGAACAGGAACGGCGTGCCTTCCACCTCGGCGCCCGGCTTGCGGTAGGCAAAGGTCTTGAGGTCGGAGACGATATGCTGGATGCGCTGCATCCCCTGCTTGGCGTCGACCAGGCACTCTTCCAGCGAAGGGTTCTCCTTGGCCTGTGGCTCTTCCATCGCCACTTCGATCGCCATCAGGCAGAAGTTGACCGGGTTGTTCACCTCGTGCAGCAGCCCCGCCGCCAGCGTACCGATGGCGGCCATCTTCTCCTGCTGCAGCATCTGGCCCTTGATGTCGGCCAGCCGGCGGTTGATGTCGGCAAGCTCGTCGTTCTTGTGCGCCAGCTCTTCCTTGAGCCGGATCAGGTGGAAGTGGCCGCGCTCGTTCATGAACGTGTAGACCGCGCTGGCCACGATCGAGAACATGATGAACAGCGAATTGACGGTGAAGTGCGCGCGCTGCGCCAGGCCATCGGGGTGGATCAGGCAGGCGCCGAGGTAGAGCAGGTAAGTGACCACGCCAAAGCCGATGGTCTGCCACAGGCCCATGGGCATGGCGATGCCGACCGCGAAGATGACCAGGTTCAGCCCGGCATAGTAGATGGACGAGGCGCCGTCGGTGGTGGCGATCATCCATGTGATCATCATCTGCGGCAGCAGCAGCCAGGCCAGCGTGAGCGGCTGCACGAAGCGCCGGCCGGCCTGGTTGGCCAGCAGCAGGAAGATCAGCCCGATCAGGACCGAGACCACCAGGCGGGCGACAAAGAACTGCAGCTGGTGGCTGGGATAGATCCCGTAGTCGAGCCCGACGCCGGCCATCACCAGCACGATGGCCGTCAGCGCGCCGGCCCGGCTCGAGACCAGGCGAAACTCGCGCAGGTCAGCCTCGTACGGGGAATACCTGCTCGCAGTCCGTTTCAGCATGGTGGTCAGGCCTTGGCCGGATCAGTCACGATCGCTTCCACAAACACGTTGACGCCGGTCGGGTCGACGTAGGTGCGGCCGTCGCGCGTATTGGCCGGCAGCAAAGACTGCATGCCGGCCTCATCGCGGTAGATCAGGTACCACTCCAGCATATGTTCCATGCTGTACCGTTCCGGGTTGTCGACGTGGACGTTGGTGGCCAGGATGCGCCCCTCGGGATGGGTGCGCGTGGAGAAATAGCTCAGCAGGCGCGCGCAGACGCGGTCGGACAGGTAGTCGAACAGGCCGGCGCAGTAGACCCCGTCGAACTCGCGCAGCGACGGATCGTGGTCGATCCGGCGCTTGAGCAGTTCATGCACCGAGTGGTGGACATATTCCACCTCGACCTTCGCATTGGCCTTGCGGCAGCTCTCTTCGATGCGCCCGCGCGCGTAGTCCAGCGTTTCCTGGCTGAAGTCGAGCAGCTGGAACGACAGCCAGTGCGGCTCGGGGTATTCGGTAATGAAGCGGTTGATCTCGACCGCCGGGCCACAGCCCACGTTGAGCAGCCGGAACGGCTTGCCCGCGGCCCGGGCCTGCTCGGCCATGCGCACCAGGAAATCGACCAGCAGGTTGATGCGGTTGCGGTGGGCAGCGGCCACGGACGACTGCAGGAAGGTTGCGTTGACGATCTGGAAGTAGGTGCTGGGGCCCTGGCGCGGATCCGACAGGATCTGGTTGACCATTTCGTAGTCGCCGGCATAGCCGAGCGGCTTGGTATAGGTCCGGAACACGAACGGTGAGCGCAGCAGCAAGGGATGCAGCGCCGCCTGCGTGAAGGTGCGGTGCATCACGGTGTCTTCTTCCGGCACGTGCGCGGCTTCGCCGTCGAGCCGCGCGGAATATTCGCGGATCTTCAGTGCGATCGGGGTGGCCAGCTCCTCGAACACGTCCATGCGCAGCGTATCGCCTTCCTTGGGCAGCGTGCTGGTCATGTCGACCTGCTCCACCCAGCGCGACACCTCGGACAGGAACGCGCGCATTTCATTGACCACGATCTGGTAGTCGGGCCGGATATTGAAGCGCTCATTCCAGTCCTGCACGAACCGCTGCGACTCGCGCGCGACCGACTTGGGCTCGTTGTCCAGGTTGCTCAGTTCCAGCCACTCGTCGATCAGCGTCAGCGACACCACCGCGGTCAGGCCGGTGTTCACCAGGCTCATGACCACGGCCTTGCCGAGGTAGGCATTCTTCGAGCCCATGCGGACGCTGAGTTCGCTCAGCACCTCACTGACCTGCACGATCGAATACGGGTTGTAGATCTCCATCACCAGGGACTTTCTCTGGAGATTGACAATCGTGCCCCGCACCTGCTCGCCCTGCGAGTTGCGGAAACTAACTACCGGATCGATTTGCGTTTTGGAATACACGGTATTGCGCCAGGGAAAACCGAGAAACGCTGCGGGCCATACAGCCAGGGCAGAACGGCCGGGTACAGCATGAGGGGCGAGGAGGTCGCGGGGGTGGCTACCGGTATCGGGACATGCAGCGAATGCTCATAGTGATGCGCTTTAGCCGGTTGCGGGCATGGCTGCCCCCGCCTTGGCAGGAGTAGCAATGCCACGATCAAGGAGGGATTGCCGCGGGCCATTGTACTGTGCCCGTCGGGGGTCGTACAACCAAGTGCCCTGGCAGGCGCCTGAATCATACCGGCCAATAAAAAAGGCCGGCATTGCCGGCCTTGACTGCCTGGAAGCCCGGCGCAGCGGGCTGGCACGCTCAGTCCGCGCGCACGCCTTCCACCTGGATGGCAAGCTTGACCTCGGGCTTGAAGCCCATCTTCACGCCGTAGTCCAGGCCGAAGTCGGCACGGTTGAAATGGCCCACGGCGTCGGCGCCGCAGGCTTCGCGCTTGAGCATCGGGTGCTGGATGCACTTGAAATCGCGGATTTCCAGCTTGACCGGCTTGGACACGCCGCGCAGCGTCAGCATGCCGTCAACCTCGGTCGGCACGTCACCCTTGAACTTGGAGAACTTGCCCTTGTAGACGGCCTCGGGGAAGGCTTCCACGTCGAACATGTCCGGGCCCTTGGCGTGCTGGTTCAGCTTGGCATTGCCGAAATCGATCGAAGCCGGGTCGATCTTGACCTCGACCGAGCCCGCCTTGGCGGCACGGTCCAGCGTGACCACGCCGCTGGACTTGTCGAACTTGCCGCGCCAGGTCGACAGGCCGCCCAGGTGGTCGGCCTCGAAGCTCGGGTAGGTGTGGGTCGGATCGAGGTTGTAGGTCACGGTATTGGCCGAAGCCACGCCGAAGGCGGCGGTTGCGGAAATGGCCGCGACGGCGGCAACGAGGGAACGCAGTTTCATGGAATCTCCCGACAAATCAGGTTGGGGCGGAACGTTCTCACGAACGCCGATTGGGTACGTCAGCGGAATGCCGGCCTTGCTTGTTACTTCTTGGCCAGCACGATACGGAATTTGATCTGCACGTCGTCGGCCACCACGGAAGTGTCCTTCCACTCGCCGTCGCCGATATTGAAGACCGTGCGCTTGATCGGCAGCGCGCCCTCGAACACCTGCACGGCGCCTTCCTGGCGGTAGGTGGCGGGCACCACCACGTCAACGGTCTTGCCCTTGATGGTCAGCTTGCCGGCCACGTCGTACTTGCCCGGCGTGCCGTTCTTGATGCTGGTGGACTGGAACACGGCCTTGGGGTACTTGGCGGCGTCGAACCAGTCCTTGCCCTTCACTTCCTTGGTGGTCTCGGCGTCGCCGATCTCGAAGCTGGACACATCGATCTCGACCTTGGCCGACGAGGTCGCCAGCTTGGCCGGGTCGAAGCTGACCGCGGCATCGAACTTCCTGAACTTGCCTTCCATCGGCACACCGATCTGGCGCGCGACCGCGGTCACCGAGCTCTTGGCGGCGTCAACCTGCGCCCAGGCCAGGTTGGCTGCGATGCCGGAGGCGGCCAGGACGGCGGCGATGACGAGCGAGCCGCGGCGGGAATTGCGTTTCATCTCAAAAAACTCCTGTCAGGGTCGGCGCAGCGCGCCGCGGTACGGAAAAAGTTGGCCGGGGCGGCGCCTCAGCGCAGGAACGGCAGCATCCGGCCCAGCGTGCCGTCGCGGTCGACGAACTGGTGCTTGACCGCCGCCGCCGCATGGACAACGACCACCGCCGCCATCAGGTAGTTCAGCCAGATATGGACAAACTTGAGTATTTCTTTCAGTTCGTCGTTCTTCTCCAGCAGCGCCGGCATCTTCCACAGGCCCAGGTAGACCACCGGCACGCCCGCGGCCGAGCTGTACAGGTAGCCGCTGATAGGAACGGTCACGATCAGCAGGTACAGCAGGTGATGGGCGCCGGCCGCGGCTTTGGCCTGCCAGGCCGGCGTGCCGGGCGCCACCGGCGGTGCCGCATGGGTTGCACGCCACAGCACGCGCAGCACGGCAACCGCGAAGATCGTCACGCCCAGCCACTTGTGCCAGGAGTAGAGCTTGAGCTTGGTCGGCGTCAGCCCCGGAATGCCGGTCATGTACAGGCCGAGCCCGAACGCGGCGAAGATCGCCAGCGCAATGACCCAGTGCAAGGCGATCGCGGTGGCACCGTAGCCGGTGGGGGCGTTGGCGGTAGAACGCATCGGATTCCTCTCGCCCCGCGCAGGAGCGTTTCACAATTTTGGGGAAGGCACCGGCGGGGGCTGGCCCGCCCGTGCGCTTACGATTCTCGCATTATTGCGGCGGGCTGTGCGCCGATGAAGGACAGTCCTTCATTAAGTTATTCAAATGCTTTGAAGTGACATTCTGTCGCAAGCGGCACAAAGCCGCAGTGACCTGCCCGCCGCGCTGCGCCAGAAAAGCAAAAAGCCATCCTCGCGGATGGCTTTTGCAGCACGTCGCCCCGGTTCAGGGGCGAAATGTGGCGTCAGATGCGCTCGGCCAGCACCACGGCCTTGCCGATGTAGCTGGCGGGCGTCATGCCCAGCAGCAGCTTCTTGGCGTCGTCGGGGATCGCCAGGCCGTTGATGAAGGTCTGCAGCGCCTCGCGCGAGATGCCCTTGCCGCGGGTCAGCTCCTTGAGCTGCTCGTACGGGTTGGGCACGCCGAAGCGGCGCATCACGGTCTGCACCGGCTCGGCCAGCACCTCCCAGCAGTTGTCCAGGTCTTCGTCCAGGCGCTCGGGGTTGGTTTCCAGCTTGCCCAGGCCACGCAGGCAGGCCTCATAGGCCAGCAGGCTGTAGCCGAAGGCCACGCCGATATTGCGCAGCACGGTCGAATCGGTCAGGTCGCGCTGCCAGCGCGACAGCGGCAGCTTCTCGGACAAGTGGCGCAGCACGGCGTTGGCCAGGCCCAGGTTGCCTTCGGAGTTCTCGAAGTCGATCGGGTTGACCTTGTGCGGCATGGTCGACGAGCCGATTTCGCCGGCCTTGGTCTTCTGCTTGAAGTAACCCAGCGAGATATAGCCCCAGACGTCGCGGTTCAGGTCGAGCAGGATGGTGTTGGCGCGGGCGATCGCGTCGAACAGCTCGGCCATGTAGTCGTGCGGCTCGATCTGGATGGTGTACGGGTTGAAGACCAGGCCCAGGCGGGTCTCGATCACCTGCTTCGAGAAGGCTTCCCAGTCGAAGCTCGGGTAGGCCGACAGGTGCGCGTTGTAGTTGCCCACCGCGCCGTTCATCTTGCCCAGCAGCTCGACCTGCTCGATGCGCTGGATCGCGCGCGCCAGGCGCGCGGCCACGTTGGCCATTTCCTTGCCCAGCGTGGTCGGGCTGGCCGGCTGGCCGTGGGTGCGCGACAGCATCGGCTGCGCGGCATTGAGCTTGGCCAGCTCGACCAGGCGGGCGTGCACGCGCTTGAGCGCCGGCACCACCACGCCTTCGCGGGCGCCCTTGAGCATCATGCCGTGCGAGGTGTTGTTGATGTCTTCCGAGGTGCAGGCGAAGTGGATGAACTCGCTGGCGGCTTCCAGCTCGGCGTTGCCCTTGACCTGTTCCTTGAGCCAGTACTCGACCGCCTTGACGTCATGGTTGGTGACGGCTTCGATTTCCTTGATGCGGGCGGCGTCGGCCTCGCTGAACTTGTCCACCAGCGCCAGCAGCGCGGCCTCGGAGGCGGCCGAGAACTTGGGCATGTCGGGCAGGCCGGCCTGCGCCAGCGCGATCAGCCAGTGCACCTCGACCTTGACGCGGTTGCGCATGAACGCGGCCTCGGACAGCCATTCGCGCAGCGCATCGGCCTTGGCGGCGTAACGGCCATCGATCGGGGACAGGGCGGTGAGCGGCGAAAGCGAAGAGGAGGTCATGCTGGAAACCGGGAAAAGGGAGGCAATGGAAGAAGGCGACGAACAAGAAGCGCCGCGGGGGCTGGCGCTGTCAGCGTTGGCGGCGGGAGGGACCGGAAAAGCGACCTTATGCGGCCGGATGCGTCCAAAACGCCGCGCCGGCAGGCCCGCCGGCGCTGCGCAACGGGGGATTTTACCACCCCTGCCCCGGCTCCGGGCAGCGGTAAAGCGCCGCCGCGGGGCATCGGTGCGCAAGCCCGCATTCGCCATGCACCACGGGTATACTCGCGCACGCCGTTCCAGTAGCCTGTTATGAAGTGCATCGGGCAAGCCGCGCGCCCCACCGCCGCTGCCACAGAGCGACGATGCACTTCATAACAAGCTCAAGGGGAGAATATGAAGCTGTATGCATCCCGGACCAGTCCCTACGCGCGCAAGGTGCGCGTGGTGATGGCGGAGAAAAAGATCGAGTGCCAGCTCATCGAAGAGGATGTCTGGTCGCCCGAGACCAGGATCGGCCAGTTCAACCCGCTCGGCAAAGTGCCTTGCCTGGTCATGGAAGACGGCGGCGCAATCTTCGATTCGCGCGTGATCGTCGAATATGTCGACACCTTGACGCCGGTCAGCCGGTTGATCCCGCAGGGCGGGCGCGAGCGCCTGGAAGTCCGCTGCTGGGAGGCGCTGGCCGACGGCCTGCTCGACGCAGCGCTGCTGGTGCGCCTGGAGGCCACCCAGCGCGAGCCGCATGAGCGCAGCGAACGCTGGGTGCAGCGCCAGCGCGGCAAGATCGATGCGGCGCTGGTGGCCATGGCGCACGGCCTGGCCGACCGCCCCTTCTGCACCGGCACGCACTATTCGCTGGCCGACGTGGCGGTGGGCTGCGCGCTGTCCTACCTGGATTTCCGCTTCCCCGAGATCGCCTGGCGCGAGCGCCATCCCAACCTGGCGGCGCTGGAGGAAAAGCTGTCCAAGCGCCAGTCGTTTATCGATACGGAACCGCCGCGCGGCTGATCCACAGCGGCCGACAAGAAAACACCCGCCTCGAGCGGGTGTTTTTTCGTGCAGCGGCAGCGCTTACTGGATGATGCCGCCGCCCAGGCAGATGTCACCGTCATACAGCACCGCCGACTGCCCGGGCGTGACCGCCCATTGCGCCTCGGCAAACCGGAGCGTCAGCGCGTCGCCGTCCACCGCCTGCACCGTGCAGGCCGCATCGCTCTGGCGGTAGCGCGTCTTGGCCGCCATCGCCGCGCCCGCGGCGGGCGGCTCGCCGGCCACCCAGGACAGGTCCGACGCGGTCAGCACCGGCGTCAGCAGCCACGGGTGGTCGTGGCCCTGCACCACGTAAAGCGTATTGTTCGCCATATCCTTGCGCGCCACATACCAGGCGTCGCCGTTGCCCTCGCGGCTGCCGCCCAGGCCGATGCCCTTGCGCTGGCCCAGCGTGTAGAAGGCGAGGCCGATATGCTCGCCCACGACCTTGCCCTCGGGCGTCTTCATCGGGCCCGGCTTGGTCGGCAGGTAGCGGTTCAGGAAATCGCGGAACGGACGCTCGCCGATAAAGCAGATGCCGGTGGAGTCCTTCTTCTTCGCGTTCGGCAGGCCGATCTCGGCGGCGATCTCGCGCACGCGCGTCTTGGGGATCTCGCCCAGCGGGAACAGCGTGCGCGACAGCTGCGCCTGGTTCAGCCGGTGCAGGAAGTAGCTCTGGTCCTTGGTATGGTCGAGCGCCTTGAGCAGCTCGAACCGGCCGGCCGCGTTCTGCCGCACACGCGCATAGTGGCCGGTGGCGATGGTTTCCGCGCCCAGCGACATGGCATGGTCGAGGAAGGCCTTGAACTTGATCTCGGCATTGCACAGCACGTCGGGGTTGGGCGTGCGCCCGGCGGAGTATTCGCGCAGGAAGTCGGCAAAGACCCGGTCCTTGTACTCGGCGGCAAAGTTGACCGCCTCCACGTCGACGCCGATCAGGTCGGCCACCGAGACCACGTCCAGCCAGTCCTGGCGCGTTGAACAGTACTCGCTGTCGTCATCGTCCTCCCAGTTCTTCATGAACAGGCCGATGACCTCGTAGCCCTGCTGCTTGAGCAGCCACGCGGTGACCGACGAATCGACCCCGCCCGACATGCCCACCACGACACGTTTTCCGGCACCACTCACGGCTGCGCTCCAAGCGGGACGGCCGCGGCCAGCGCCGACGGGTGCGTGTACAAGGCGTCCAGCGCAAAGCGCTTGCCGGCCAGGTAGTCGTTGACACAGGCCATCACCAGCGGCGTACGGTGACGCTCCGTGCAGGCGCGCAGTTCTTCCGCGCTCATCCAGACCGTGCGCACGATGCCGGTGTCGAGCTGGCGGCCCGCATCGAGCGAGCCCAGGTCGCCGGTAAAGGCAAAGCGCACATAGGTCACATCGGTGCCGGTGCGCGACGACAGCGAACGGCCCATGTAGCAGCCCAGCAGCGCGCGCGGCTCAAAGGTGTGCGCGGTCTCTTCCAGGGTTTCGCGGATCACTGCGCGGATCAGGCTCTCGCCCGGGTCCAGGTGCCCGGCGGGCTGGTTCAGGCGCAGCCCGTCGGCGGTTTCCTCTTCGACCAGCAGGAAGCGTCCGCCGCGCTCGATCACGGCGGCAACGGTCACGCTGGCATTCCAGTCACTTGACATGATGCTCAATTTTTAGGCAATCCCGCATTCTACCGGTTGCGGGCCCATCGTGCAGCGCCGCCGGCCCGCCATGGCCCCCGGCCGGTAAGCCAGGCTGGTGCTGGAATGGCGGCTGCAACTCCCTCTTTGGCGGTCGCCGCAAAAGCCGACCGGCCGGTCACCATTGAACGTCAGATTCCTGTAAGCTGCGAAAAAATTGTTGCGCTGCGGCTTAAGCTTGCGGCGCGCACGGGCCAGACGTCGGTCCGCCCAACCACACAAGACGCCAGCTAAAGGAGAAATTGACGATGTACATCGGCATCCCGCAGGAGACGCGGGCCGGCGAGACTCGCGTCGCCGCCACCCCGGAGACAGTCAAGAAGTACGTCGCCCAGGGCCACAAGGTGGTCGTGCAGGC
>NZ_JBYTAG010000097.1:0-20768 GCF_058787995.1 Cupriavidus sp. FW305-27 | reverse complement strand
GTGGCGGCGTGGGCGTGGGCTTTGCCTTCGACCTGAGCCGGCTGTTCAACAAGCCCGCGCCGGTGCAGCAGGTGGACCTGTTCCAGTACAAGGTGCGAACCATGGACGGCACGATCGTGTCGGCCAACGCGCCGGCGGCGCCGGGGCTGGAGCCAGGCGCGTGCGTGCGGGTGATCTACCCCGACGGCAGCCAGGAAGCCCGCCTGGCGCCATCGAACGAGTGCTGAGCCGCCGCGGCGCAGCCTGAAAGCACAACGGCCTCCACTCGGGAGGCCGTTGTCGTTGGCAGCGGCTGCCGCTCAGGCGGCCTTGCGGCTGTCGCGCAGTTCGCGGCGCAGGATCTTGCCGACGTTGGTCTTGGGCAGTTCGGTGCGGAACTCGACGTACTTGGGCCGCTTGTAGCCGGTCAGGCGCTCCTTGCAGAACTCGATCACATCGGCCTCGGTCAGCCCCGGATCCTTCTTCACCACGAACAGCTTGACGACCTCGCCCGAGTGCGTGTCGGGCACGCCCACGGCCGCCACTTCCAGCACGCCCGGGCACTCGGCCACCACGCCTTCGACCTCGTTCGGATACACGTTGAAGCCCGACACCAGGATCATGTCCTTCTTGCGGTCGACGATCTTGGTGTAGCCACGCTCGTCCATCACGCCGATGTCGCCGGTCTTGAAGAAGCCGTCCGGGGTCATGACCTTGGCGGTCTCGTCCGGGCGGTTCCAGTAGCCGGCCATCACCTGCGGGCCGCGGATGCAGATTTCGCCCGGCTGGCCGAGCGGCACGTCCTTGCCGTCATCGTCGCGGATCACCACTTCGGTCGACGGCAGCGGCATGCCGATGGTGCCGGAGAATGCGTCGGTGTCGGTCGGGTTGCAGGTGGCCGAGGGCGAAGTCTCGGACAGGCCGTAGCCTTCGATGATCGGGCAGCCGGTCTTGGCCAGCCACTGCTTGGCCACCGCCTCCTGCACCGCCATGCCGCCGCCGTTGGCCACGCGCAGGCCGGAGAAATCGACCTTGCTGATTTCCGGATTGTTGATCAGTGCGTTGTACAGCGTGTTGACGGCCGGGAACATGTTGAACTTGTACTTCTGCAGTTCCTTGATGAAGCCCGGGATGTCGCGCGGATTCGGGATCAGCACGCTGGTGCCGCCGCTGCGCATGCCCAGCAGGCAGCAGACCGTCAGCGCGAAGATGTGGTACAGCGGCAGCGCGGTGATGGTGATGGGCTGGTCGATGTGTGCGCCCTTGTTCAGCGCCGGCTGCATCCACGCCTCGGACTGCAGCACGTTGGCCACCACGTTACGGTGCAGCAGCACCGCACCCTTGGAGATGCCGGTAGTGCCGCCCGTGTACTGCAGGAAGGCGATGTCATCCGGCCCCGTGGTGGCCGGCTGCAGCGTCAGCTTGCGGCCTTCGGCCAGCACGCTGTTGAAGCGCACGCAGGTGGGCAGCTCCCATGCCGGCACCATCTTCTTGACGTTGCGCACCACGAAATTGACGATCGCTCCCTTCAGCCCGCCCAGCATGTCACCCATGCTGGCCACCACCACGTGCTTGACCGGGGTCTTGGCCAGCACCTGCTGCAGCGTGGAGGCAAAGTTCTCCAGGATCACGATGGCCTCGGCGCCGCTGTCCTTGAGCTGGTGCTCGAGCTCGCGCGGGGTGTAGAGCGGGTTGACGTTGACCACCACGAAGCCCGCGCGCAGCACCGCCGCCAGCACCACCGGGTACTGCAGCACGTTCGGCATCATGATCGCCACGCGTGCGCCGGGACGCAGCCCGCGCGACTGCAGCCAGGCGGCAAAGTGCGTCGAGAGCTGGTCCAGTTCGCCGTAGGTGATGGCCTTGTCCATGCAGATGAAGGCCTTGCGGTCGGCATAGGTGCGGAAAGATGCCTCGAGCAGCGCGGCAAGCGAGCGGAACTGGCTGGCATCGATCTCGGCGGGAACGCCGGCCGGGTAGTGTTTCAGCCAAATTCTTTCCATAGCACCGTCTCCTGATTTCTGAATGGTCGTTCGATTTTGCCGAGATGCTAAACGTGCTCCCCGGTTAAAACAACAACTTAGACGAAGTCCTCGGGGCCACCGGACAGGCCTTGGTGCCCCTGACGGGCATTATGCGCCACCGATCGGGCGCAAGTAGGGGGATAACCCCTAGTGAGGCAAATCCACACTCAGCCGCCGCTGGGCAGCGCCAGTTTCATCATGCTGGCGGCAAGCTCCTGCGCCAGCGTCTCCGGGTCCATGCGGCCGGGTTCATGCCAGGTGTAGAGGAACCCCACCACGCTGCCGATCGCATGGGCCGTCACGCGTGCGTCGCCGAAGGCGAACACGCCATCGCGCTTGCCCTCTTCCAGCAGCGCATAGAGGTCGCGATAGAAGTCTCGCGCCATGCTGTCGAGCCACGCCACGGTGTCGGGGCGCAGGTACTGGTTGTCGCGAAAGCTCAGCGTGGCCGGCACATGGCAGGCGACGCAGCGCCGCGCCATCTCGAGCAGGCAGGCCTGCAGGCGCTCGCGCACCGGCAGCGCGGGGTCCGCGGTCTCGCGGATCACGGGCAGGCAGGTCTGGGCCGACTCGCGGCACAGGATGTCGAAGATCTCGTACTTGTCAGTAAAGTAGTAGTAGACCGCCGGCTTGGTCACGCCCAGCGCGCGGCACAGGTCGTTCATGGTCATGCCGGGATAGCCCTTGCTGTAGAAGAGCTGCGCGGCGGTATCGAGAATCTGGCGGCGGCGGGCCTCCTGGCGCTCGGCGATATGCGGGCGGGCCGGCTGCGGCTCTGGCGGTGTGCTCAACGGCGGGTTCAGCGGTGCGGATCTGGGTGCAATCGACATGATGCAATTCTCGCATGGCGGGCTCGCTACGCCAGTCCGGTCGAGCCCTTGCTTGACGCCACGGCCTGCGGCGCCAAAGGGGAAAGGGAAAACGGCCAATTGACGCCAATACCCGATCACCCCAGAATCTTACCCAACGGTAAATAAATGTACCAACGAGTACATACCCGCACTGCGCCCACAACACACGCCATCAACGCTCCCGCCCATGACGAACCACAAGCTCCTGATCGCCAATCGCGGCGAAATCGCCATCCGGATCGCGCGGGCCGCCGCGGCCATGGGCATCCCCAGCGTGGCGCTGTACAGCGAAGACGACTGCGACGCGCTGCACGTGCGCAAGGCCGACGCGGCCGTGGCGCTGCCCGGCACTGGTCCGCGCGCCTACCTAGACATTGCCGCCGTGGTGGACGCTGCGCGGCGGGCGGGCTGCGGCATGGTGCACCCTGGCTACGGCTTCCTGTCCGAGAACGCCGACTTTGCGCAGGCCTGCCTGGACGCCGGGCTGGTCTTCGCCGGCCCTGCGCCCGACGTGCTGCGCCTGTTCGGCGACAAGGCCCGCGCCCGCGCGCTGGCGCGCGAGCATGGCGTGCCGGTCGTGCCCGGCACCGCCGGCCCGACCTCGCCGGAGCAGGCGCGGGCCTTCTTCGCCAGCCTCGACGGGCAAGCGGGCATGATGATCAAGGCGCTCGCCGGCGGCGGCGGGCGCGGCATGCGCGCCGTGCATCGCGCTGCCGGGATCGACGAGGCCTACGCACGCTGCGTCTCGGAAGCTACCGCGGCGTTTGGCAATGGTGCGGTCTACGTGGAGCGCATCGTCGCCGCGCCGCGCCATATCGAGATCCAGGTGGTCGCCGACGCCGAGGGCCGCGTGCTGACGCTGGGCGAGCGCGAATGCAGCCTGCAGCGCCGCCACCAGAAGCTGGTGGAGATCGCCCCCAGCCCGTCATTGGATGACGCGCTGCGCGCAAGGCTGGCCGATGCCGCCGCCACACTGGCGCGCGCCGCCGCCTATCGCGGCATCGGCACGTTCGAATTCCTGGTGGAAGACAGCGGCAATGGCGGCCCATCGTTCTGGTTCATGGAGGCCAACCCGCGCCTGCAGGTCGAGCACACGGTGACCGAGATGGTGACCGGCGTCGACCTCGTGCAAACCCAGCTGGCCATCGCCGCCGGCGCGCGCCTGGCCGACCTGGGCCTGGAGCAGGCACCCGCGCCGCGCGGCATCGCGGTGCAGTTGCGCATCAATGCCGAGCACCTCGACGCGCAGGGCCAGCTGCGCCCGGCCAGCGGCACGCTGACGGCGTTCGAGCCGCCCAACGGGCCAGGCGTGCGCGTGGACAGCGCGGGCTTTGCCGGCATGACGGCGAATCCGCGCTTTGATTCGCTGCTGGCCAAGCTGATCGTGCACGAACCCGGCGGCAACTTTGCGCGTGCGCTCGCGATCGCCTACCGCGCGCTGTGCGAGTTCCGCATCGAAGGCATCGACACCAACCGCCGCTTGCTGCAGGATCTGCTGCAGCTGGACGACATACGCCGCAATGCCGTGCACACGCAGTACCTGGACCAGGCGCTGGCCGCGCTTGCCGCCGCCGACGCCGACCACCCGGTGCTGCACGCGCCGCCCGGCCTGGCCGACAGCGCCCCGGCCGATGAGCACAATGCGCTGGCCGATGTCCCTGACGACGCCATTGCCGTGCCGGCGCCCATGGACGGCGCGCTCGCCGCCATCCACGTGCGCGAAGGCGATACGGTCAGGCGCGGCCAGCCGCTGGCCATCATCGAAGCGATGAAGATGGAGCATCCGCTGGAGGCACCCGCCGCCGGCACCGTGCTGCGCGTGCTGGCCGTCGCGGGTGCCACGCTGCGCGCCGGCGCCGCGGTGATCGTGCTGGCGCCCGGCGGCGATGCCGGCCATGCCGCCGAGACCGCCGCGGCGGCCGACCTCGACCATGTGCGCGCGGACCTGCGCGAGACGCTGGAGCGCCACGCCCTCGGCCACGACGCCGCACGCGCCCAGGCCGTCGCCAGGCGCCACGCCCAGGGCGGCCGAACGGCGCGCGAGAACATCGCCCGGCTGTGCGACGACGGCTCCTTCATCGAGTACGGCGCGCTCGCCATCGCCGCGCAACGGCAGCGCCGCAGTGTCGAAGACCTGGTCAGCGCCACGCCCGCCGACGGCATCGTCACCGGTATCGGGACCGTCAACGCGGCGCGCTTTCCCGGTGCCGATACGCGCTGCATGGTGCTGGCCTACGACTACACCGTGCTGGCCGGCACGCAGGGCTTCTACGGCCACAAGAAGCTGGACCGCATGCTGGCGCTGGCGCGCCAGTGGCAGGTGCCGGTGGTGCTGTTTGCCGAGGGCGGCGGCGGGCGGCCCGGCGATACCGACATGCCGGTGGTGGCCGGGCTGGACTGCACCTCGTTCATCCAGTTCGCGCGGCTGTCGGGCCAGGTGCCGCTGGTGGGCATCGTGTCGGGCCGCTGCTTTGCCGGCAACGCCGCGCTGCTGGGCTGCGCCGACGTCATCATCGCCACGCGCAGCGCCACCATCGGCATGGGCGGGCCGGCCATGATCGAAGGCGGCGGGCTGGGCGTGTTCGCGCCCGAGGAAGTGGGCCCGGTCAGCGTGCAGGGGCCCAACGGCGTGATCGACGTGCTGGTCGATGACGAAGCGGCCGCGGTCGATGCCGCGCAACGCTACCTGTCCTACTTCCAGGGCGACGTGCATGACTGGCAGGCGGAAGACCCGCGCCACCTGCGCCACGCCATCCCCGAGAACCGCCTGCGCAGCTACGACATGCGCGCGGTGATCGCCGCCATGGCAGACAGCGGCTCGGTGCTGGAGCTGCGCGCGGCGTTCGGCACCGGCATCATCACCGCGCTGATCCGCATCGAAGGCCGCGCCTTCGGCTGCATCGCCAACAACCCGCGCCACCTCGGGGGCGCCATCGACAGCGCCGCCGCCGACAAGGCCGCGCGCTTCATGCAGCTGTGCGACGCGCACGGGCTGCCGATGGTGTCGCTGTGCGACACCCCGGGCTTCATGGTCGGGCCGCAGGCCGAGAAGACCGCCACGGTGCGGCACGTGTCGCGCCTCTTTGTCACCGCTGGCGCGCTGCGCGTGCCGTTCTTCACGGTGGTGCTGCGCAAGGGCTACGGACTGGGCGCGCAGGCCATGGCCGGCGGCAGCTTTGCCGCGCCCTTCTTCACCGCGGCCTGGCCCAGCGGCGAGTTCGGCGCGATGGGCATCGAGGGCTCGATCCGGCTGAGCTTCCGCAAGGAACTGGAGGCCGTGGCCGACCCCGACGAGCGCGCGGCGCTGTTCGCGCGCATGGTCGACGGCGCCTACCAGCGCGGCCGCGCGCTCAACATGGCCAGCCACCTGGAGATCGACGCGGTGATCGACCCTGCCGACACGCGGCGCTGGCTGCTGCGCGGGCTGGCCTCGGTGCCGCCGGGGAGCCTCGGCCGCCAGGCCAACGCACCGAGACGGTTCATCGATACCTGGTAAGCGACGCGGCAGCTTAGTTGGCCGCGGTCTTTCCGCCCGCGGTCAGCGTGCCGGCGCGCGTGGCCGGCGGCGCCAGCCGCTGCAGCGCGGCCTCGCGCTCGGCGGCGGGCAGCGCACCGATACGGGCAGCCTCGTCATAGAAGCGCTGCCAGTCGCCGTTGCACTGCGCCAGCAACGCGGTGAAGGCCGGCACCCACTGCTGGTAGGTGGCCACCGCGGCCAGGTGGGCGTTGGTCAGCGGCTGGTCGAACCAGCGGTCATAACCGCTGAATCCGCCCCACTCCGTGCGCAGCCGCGCGTACTGGGCGCGCAGGTCGGCAAAGATCTTTGCCTTGCTCTCGCGCTTGGCGCCGTCATCGAGCGGGGTCTGGTACAGCGCCACCAGCCGGTCGCGCGTGCCCAGCAACAGCGCGCGGAACTGCTGGCGCCGGGCATCGTACTGCCGATAGCTGGCGCGCGCGTCCTCCGACGCATCCTCGGCCAGCCAGCGCTCCACGCCCGCGGCTTCCACCGCGGTGGCAAAGGACTCGTTGAAGGCGGTGTCGTTGCGCACGTACACCACCTGGTGCGCGAGCTCGTGGAAGATCAGCCGCGCCAGTTCGCCCTCGGGCAGGTAGACGAAGGTATTGAGCAGCGGGTCGTCGAAATAGCCCAGCGTCGAATAGGCGGGGATGCCGGCAACGTAGGTCTCGAGCCCGTCGCGGCGCAGGCCCCGCGCATACTGCTCGGCATCGGACTGGGCGTAGTAGCCGCGGTAGCTGATGCAGCCGACGATGGGGAAGCACCACTTGCGCAGGTCCATCGACAGCTCGGGCGTGGCGAACACGCTCCACACCACATAGGGCCGGTGCAGGTTGGCGTAGCGGCGGTAGCTGCCGTTCTCGGGCAGCTTCAGTTCGCGCGAGGCGAAGTCACGCATGCGGCCGGCCAGCGCCAGCCGCTGCGCCAGGCGCCCATCGTTGGCGTCGCGCGCGTTGGCGATGGCGTCGGTCAGCGGCTGTGCCTGGGCCATCACGCCCAGATGGCCGCCGATCGACTGCGCGTAGTAGCCGACGGCCTCGCACCCGGCCGTCACCAGGACCACCGCGGTGAGGCCGGTCGCCGCCAGGAGTGCCGCCCAGCGCCAGCGGCCACGCTGCGGCGTCATGCCGGCAGGACTGCCCCTTCCGTGCAGGCCTCGACCTGCACCAGGCAGTCATAGAACACCGGCGCGCGGCCCAGGTCGGTCAGGCGCTGGCTGGTCAGCTCGTTGGCGTTCTTGCCGTCCGAGGCCAGCTTCTTCCACCAGATCGACAAGCCCACCACCAGCCCGCGCCGGGCGCGGTCGGTGACGCGGGCGCGCGCCACCATGCTGCCGCGGTCGTTGAAGACGCGCACCATGGCGCCGTGCACGATGCCGCGCTCAGCGGCGTCGGCCGGGTGGATGTCCAGGTGCGGCTCGCCCTCGGTGGCGCGCAGGCTGTCGACGTTGACGAAGGAGCTGTTGAGGAAGTTGCGCGCCGGCGGCGAGATCATCGCCAGCGGATAGCGCGCCGCCAGTTCGGGCGCGGTCAGCGGCGCCTCGTACTGCGGCACGTAGTCAGGCAGCGGGTCGAGGCCGTCGCGCGCCATCGGCTCAGAATAGAACTGGCACTTGCCCGATGCGGTCGGGAAGCCACCCTCGGCGAACGGCGCCGCCGGCAGCGCCAGCTTCTGCCAGCCCTGCTCCTTCAATGATTCCCAGCTGATGCCGGCCGCGCGCGCATCGCCCGGAATGATGGCCTGCGCGGCGATGGCCTCGTCGCTGTCGGCAAAGCACGCCTCGGTGAAGCCCAGGCGCTGGGCCAGCCGGCGGAAGATCTCAGTATTGGGCAGGGCCTCGCCCATCGGCGCGATGGCGGCGTTGTTGGCCAGGAAATAGGTGTGGCCGTAGGCCTTGTGCACGTCGGTGTGCTCAAGCTGCGTGGTCGCCGGCAGCAGGATGTCGGCATAGTCGGCGGTGTCGGTGCGGAAGTGCTCCAGCACCACCGTGAACAGGTCCTCGCGCGCGAAGCCCGCGGCGACCTTGCCGGATTCCGGCGCCACCGCGACCGGGTTGCTGTTGTACACCACCACGGCCTCGATGCGCGGCGCGCCGGGCGCGGGCTCGGCCAGCAGCGCGTCGCCGATGGTGCTCATGTTGACGATGCGCGGCAGCGTCTGCGGCCAGCCAGGCAGCAGGTCGGGGCGCTGCAGCGCGGCTTCGTTGATCGGGAAGAAGCCCGAGGTCGACAGCTGCAGCCCGCCCGCGGGCTGGCGCCAGGCGCCCACCAGCGACGGCAGGCACGCCACCGCGCGCACCGCCTGGCCGCCGCCGTGCACACGCTGCATGCCGTAGTTCAGGCGGATTGCCACCGGCTGGCGCTCGCGCACCGCCAGCTGGCCGTAGAGGCCGGCCAGCCATTCGATGTCCTCGGCCGGGATGCCGCAGATCTCGGCCGCGCGTGCCGGGGTGTAGGCCTGCGCGCGCTCGCGCAGCGCCTCGAAGCCGACGGTGTGGCGTTCGATGTAGTCGTGGTCGAGCAGGTCGTCGCGGATCAGCACATGGATCAGCGCCAGCGCCAGCGCGCCGTCGGTGCCGGGCATCGGCGCGATATGGCGGTGGCACTTCTCGGCGCTCAGCGAGCGGTACGGGTCGATTGCCACCAGCGTGGCGCCGCGCCGCTTGGCTTCCTGCGCGCGGGTCCAGAAATGCAGGTTGGAGGCAATCGGGTTGCCGCCCCAGATGATCACCAGCCTGGCATCGACCACGTGCTCCATGTCCATGCCCACGCTGGCGCCATAGGTGTAGCGCAGCGCGGTGGCGCCGGCGCTGGCGCAGATGGTGCGGTCCAGCCGCGACGCGCCCAGCTTGTTGAAGAAGCGCGCGGCCATGCTCTCGCCCTGCACCAGCCCCATGGTGCCGGCGTAGCTGTACGGCACGATCGCCTGCGGATCGCGCGCCGCGATCGCCTGCAGGCGGGTGGCGATGGTGTCGAGCGCCTCGTCCCAGGAGATCGGCGCGAACTTGCCTTCGCCCTTCCTGCCGATGCGCTTCATCGGTGTCAGCAGCCGGTCCGGGTGGTAGGTGCGCTCGGTGTAGCGCGACACCTTGGTGCACAGCACGCCCTGCGTGCCGGGATGGTCGGGATCGCCCGCTACCTTGACGGCACGGCCGTCCTCGACGGTGACGAGCAAGGCACAAGTGTCGGGGCAGTCATGCGGGCAGGCGGCGCGGACGATGCGGGAAGCCATGGGGTCTCCGGGCGGGGTGTGTTGTTTTTTCGTTCGGTCGTACGGAACTGGAGATGCCGGCGCAGGCGCGCTGGTAGCGGCGCCCGAGCCGCGCCGGCGGGCGGCGCTTTCCCGGCCGTGCGGGGGGATGGCGGGGAGTACCTCGATCCGATTGTATTCGATTATGATGTGCCGGCGCGCTGCCGGCACAGACCGGTACGCGCACCATGCCGCACGACGTGAGCAATTCGCCGGCAAGAGACCGGCCGACGCGGCAAACGGGTAACCGAACCACATTTCGCGGGGGGTTTATGTCGTTCCGATCCGGGGTCAATGGCCGGCTTGCCGGCCTGCTGGTGGCGTGCGCCATCGGCACGGGTGGCGCATCCTGCGCTGCCTTCGCAGCCAACACGGCGGGCACCCCCGCCACATCCGAAAACGGCGTCACCGCCGACACCATCCTGCTGGGCCAGTCCGCCGCGCTGACCGGCCCGACCGCCGTGCTCGGCAAGCAGATGAACTCGGGCGCACGGCTGTATTTCGACCATATCAACCAGCAGGGCGGCATCCACGGCCGCAAGATCCGGCTGGAGGCGCTGGACGACTACTACGAGCCCGAGCCCGCCGCCAGGAACACCAGGAAGCTGATCGAGGAAGACCGCGTCTTCGCCCTCTTCGGCTATGTCGGCACGCCCACCAGCCAGGCCGCGCTGCCGCTGGCAATCCAGGCCCGGGTGCCGTTCTTCGGCCCGTACACCGGGGCGCAGTCGCTGCGCGAGCCGCGCAGCCGCTACGTCTTCCATGTGCGCGCCGGCTACAACGAGGAAACCGCGGCCATCCTGCGCCAGATCCAGACCACCGGGCTCAAGCGCGTGGCCGTGGTCTACAACGAGGACGCCTACGGCAAGGCCGGGCTGGATGGCCTGGAGCGCGCGCTCAAGGCCGCGCCCGACAGCGGCGTGCAGATCGTCGCGCGCGAGCCCGTGGTCCGCAACACCACGGAAATCGGCGACGCCATCCAGGGTTCGATAAAGGCCAGGCCCGACGCCGTGGTGATGATCAGCGCCTACCGCACCGCCGGCGCCTTCGTGAAGGAAGCGCTGCGCCGCGGCTACAACGGCCAGTTCTACAACGTCTCCTTCGTCGGCACGCAGGCGCTGGCCAACGAGGTCGGCGCGCAGGGCAGCGGCGTGATCATCTCGCAGGTGATGCCGCACCCGGGCAACGCCACGCTGCCGATCGTGCGGGAGTACCTGCGCCTGCTGCAGGCCGCCGGCAAGCCCAGCGAATTCGACTACGCCAGCATCGAAGGCTTTATCTCCGCCAAGACGTTCACCGAGGGCCTGCGCCGCGCGGGCAAGGACCTGACGCGCGAGAAGCTGGTGACCGCGCTGGAGTCAATGCGCAGCTATGACCTCGGCGGGTTTATCATCAACTTCACGCCGGAGAACCACGTGGGTTCGAAGTTTGTGGAGATGACGATCATCAATTCGAAGGGGCAGGTGATCCGCTGAGATTCAAGGTTTTCTCCTCCCTCGCGCAGGGAGGAGAAAACCAGGCCCTACTCCATGTCGTTCAGGTGACACGCCGAGAACCGCATCGGCGCAATCTCCTTCAGCAGCGGCTGCTCTTCCCGGCAACGCGGCATCGCATGCGGGCAGCGCGGGTGGAAGTGGCAGCCCGGCGGCGGGTTCAGCGGCGACGGGATCTCGCCGCGGATCGCCACATAGGTCTTGCGGGCCACCTCCAGCTTGGGCGCTTCGGCCAGCAGGGCCTGGGTATAGGGATGGTTGGGCGCGGCGAACACGTCTTCGGTCGGCGCGGATTCCACCACCCGCCCCAGGTACATGATCACCACGCGGTCGCTGATGTGCTTGACCACGCCCAGGTCATGGCTGATGAACAGGTAGGTCAGGTTCAGGTCTTCACGCAGGCGCATGAACAGGTTCAGCACCTGGGCCTGGATCGACACGTCCAGCGCCGCCACCGACTCGTCGCACACCAGGAACTCGGGCTTGACCGCCAGCGCCCGGGCAATGCCGATGCGCGCGCGCTGCCCGCCGGAGAACTGGTGCGGAAAGCGCCGCAGCACGGTCGGGTCCATGCCCACGCGCACCAGCATGTCTTCCACATAGCCCTTCTGCGCGCCGCGCTCGACCATGCCGTGCACCACCGGCGCCTCGCCCACGATATCCAGCACGCGCAGCCGCGGATTGAGCGAGGCGTACGGGTCCTGGAAGATCATCTGGATTGCCAGCTGCTTCTCGCGGCGCTTGTCGGGTGGCAGGTGGTCCAGGTTGATGCCGCGCCACAGGCGCTCGCCCTCGGTCAGCGAGTGCAGGCCCACGGCCATGCGCCCGAGCGTGGACTTGCCGCAGCCGGACTCGCCGACCAGGCCCACCACTTCGCCGGCGCGGATGCTCAGGTCGACACGGTCGACCGCGTGCACCACCTCGTCATGCGCATGGGCGCCGAACAGGTTGGCGATGCGCGCGGCGGTGTCGAGCGACTTGACGAAGCGCTTGGACACGCCGCGCAGCTCCAGGATCGGCGCGCTCGGCGTGCCCCCCTCTTCCGCTGCAGGATTCGTCATCGGTCGGGATTGCAGTTCAGTTGCGCTCATGCTGCCTCCTGGTTGGCCAGCACCGGATGGAAGCAGCGCAGGCGGCGGCCGTCGGCGGCAGTCTCCAGCGGCGGCTCGGTCTTGCAGGCAGCGGTGGCGTAGGGACAGCGTTCGCGGAACGCGCAGCCGCCCGGCAGGTTCAGCAGCGACGGCGTCATGCCCGGGATCTGCCGCAGCGGCGTGCCGCGCGGATTGCGCGACGGCGCCGAGCTGATCAGCCCGTGGGTGTAGGGGTGCTCGGGGTGCTCCAGCACCTGGCGCACGTCGCCGGCCTCGACGATCTTGCCGGCGTACATCACGCACACGGTATCGGCCAGTCCCGCCACCACCGACAGGTCGTGCGTGATCCAGATCAACGCCGTGCCCGATTCGCGGCACAGGGTCTGCATCTCGTACAGGATCTGGCCCTGGATGGTGACGTCCAGCGCGGTGGTGGGCTCGTCGGCAATGATCAGGTCGGGCTTGTTCAGCAGCGCGATCGCGATCGCCACGCGCTGGCGCATGCCGCCCGAGAACTGGTGCGGATAGGCCTGCAGGCGCTCGTCCGGCGACGGGATGCCGACCCGCGCCAGCGCATTGCGCGCGCGTTCGCGCGCCACCGCCTTGCCTACCTTCTCATGGGCCAGCACCGCCTCGATCATCTGCGTGTCGATGCGCAGGACCGGGTTCAGCGTCATCATCGGGTCCTGGAAGATCATCGCGATGCGGTTGCCGCGCACGTCGCGCTGCTGCGCCGGCGTGAGCGCGCGCAGGTCGCGGGTGATGCCGTCGCGGCTGGTCAGCGCGATGCGGCCGTCGACGATCTTCCCGGGCGGATCGATCAGGCCCATGATCGAATACCCGGTCATGGACTTGCCCGAGCCGGACTCGCCCACCAGCCCCATGATCTCGCCGCGGCCCACGGTGAAGGACACGTCGTCGACGGCCTTGGCGATGCCGCCGCGCGTGTGGAATTGCGTCTTCAGGTGTTCAACCACCAATGTCGGTTGTGCCATGTACCGCTCCTGGTTATTGCGTCTGCAGGCGCGGGTTGAGGACGTCGCGCAGCTGGTCGGCCACCAGGTTCATCGCCACGATGGTGACCACCAGCGCAATGCCCGGGAAGAAGCTGATCCAGTACTTGCCCGACAGCATGTACTGCTGGCCATTGGAGATCAGCGAGCCCAGCGAGGGCTCCGTGACCGGCACGCCCAGCCCGAGGAAGGACAGCGTCGCTTCCAGCGTGATCGCCGAGGCCACCTGCAGCGCCGCGATCACGATCAGCGGCGGCAGGCAGTTGGGCAGCAGGTGGCGGAACATGATGCGCATCGGCGGCAGGCCCAGGCAGGTGGCGGCCTCGATATATTCCTTGCGGCGCTCCACCAGTGCGGCGCTGCGCGTGGTGCGGGCGTAGTAGGCCCACTGTACCGCCACCAGCGCGATCACGATATTGCCCAGGCCCGGGCGCAGGAAGGCTAGCAGGATCAGCGCCAGCAGGATCGGCGGGAACGACAGCTGCAGGTCGGCCACGCGCATGATGAAGGCCTCGGTGCGACCGCCCAGGAAGCCGGCCAGCAGGCCGAGCGTGGCGCCCAGCAGCAGCGCGATCACGGTGCTGACCACGCCCACGCCGATGCTGATGCGCAGGCCGTACATCACCGCCGACAGGATGTCGCGGCCCTGCTCGTCCGAACCCAGCAGGAAGGTCATGCCGGTGCCGGCCTGCTCGCCCGGCGCCAGGCGCGCGTCGAGCACGTCCAGCGTGGCCAGGTCATAGGGGTTCTGCGGCGCCAGCCACGGCGCGAAGATGGCGATCAGGATGATGACGACCAGCGTGGCCAGTCCGGCCACAGCAATCTTGCTGGAGAAGAACTCCGCGGCAAAGCGCCGCCACGGCGATTGTTCGCGCGCCGCGGCGAGCGGCGGGGTCTTGTCCTCTTGTTCTACAGATACGGCACTCATGGCTCAGCCCTTGTTGTCGGCAATGCGCACGCGCGGATCGAGCATGCTGTAGATGATGTCCACCACCAGGTTGATCAGGATGAACAGCGTCACGATCACCATCAGGTAGGCGACGATCACCGGCCGGTCCAGCAGCTGGATCGAGTCGATGATGAGCTTGCCCATGCCGGGCCAGGCGAAGATGGTCTCGGTCACGATCGCAAATGCGATGATCGAGCCGAACTGCAGCGCGATCACCGTGACGATCGGGATCAGGATGTTCTTCAGCACATGCACGCCGACAATGCGCGTGTTCGACAGGCCCTTGGCGCGCGCGAACTTGACGTAGTCCTGCATCATCGCCTCCTGCGTGCCGGCGCGCGTGAGCCGGATCACCATGGCGATATTCAGGAGCGACAGCGTCACCGCCGGCAGGACCAGGTGGCGGATGCCGTCGGCAGTCAGGAAGCTGAGTGGGATGCCGAGCACGCGCACGGTCTCGCCGCGCCCGTTGGAGGGCAGCCAGCCGAGCTGCACCGCGAACACCATGATCAGCATCAGCCCGACCCAGAAGGTGGGCAGCGAGAAGCCCAGGATCGACACCGCCATGATCGACTTGCCGGCAATGCCCTTGGGCCGCAGCCCGGCCCACAGGCCCAGCGGAATGCCCAGCACGATCGCCAGCAGGATCGCGCAAATGGCCAGCTCCATGGTGGCGGGCATGCGCTCGAAGATCAGCTTGAGTGCCGGCGTGCCGTGCGCGAACGAGGTGCCCAGGTTGCCTTGCAGCGCATTCTGCAGGAACACCCAGTACTGCTCCCACAGCGGCTTGTCCAGGCCCAGCGCCGCGATGGTGCGCTTGATGTCCTCCTGGTCGGCCTGCGGGTTGATCAGGATGTCGACGGGATTGCCGATGGCAAAGACGCCGAGGAAAACCAGCAGCGACATGACGAAGAGCACAACCACGCTCTGCATCAGGCGCCGGATGATAAAGACCAGCATGTTCGAACCACTTTCCTTTCGCGCGCGAATGCACGCCACACCCGGGCCGCGCGGCGCTTCCCGGGTGTGGCGCGGCAGCCATGCGCGGCACCGCAAACTCGGCCAGCAGACCATCCGCGGGCCGAGGCTCCTGTCTGGGTTGACCGGAGCTTACTGGGGCTTGAAGTTATGCGCGTAGGTGCGCTCGTCGGTACGCGGCACGTAGACGATGCCCTTTTGTGTGGCCCAGGTGGTCACCTGCTGGTGGATCGGGACGATACCGCCATCATTGATCGCGATTGCGGTGGCCTCCTGCAGCAGCTTGGAGCGCTCTTTGTCATCCACGGTGGACAGCGCCTTCTCCAGCACCACGTCCATCTTGGGGTTGCAGTACTCGCCCCAGTTGGTGGTGCCGAAGCCCTTCTTGCTGTCCTCGCACGCCAGCAGCGCGCGCAGCGGCGAGCTGACCTCACCGGTCTGCGCGCCCCAGCCCAGCAGCCCGAACGACCACTCGTGCTTGATGCCCTTGGACGAGTATGTCGCCATCGGCATGCCTTCGACCTTGGTGGCGATGCCGATGCGGGTCAGGTTCTGCGCAATCGTCTGCGCGATCTTCTCGTCGTTGACGTAGCGGTTGTTGGGCGTATGCAGCGTCACGCCGAAGCCGTTCGGGAAGCCGGCGTCGGCCAGCAGCTTCTTGGCGGCCTCGGGGTCGTACTTGACCGTCTTCAGGTTGGGGTTATAGCCGAACAGCGTCGGCGGCACCAGGTTGTTGGTCGGCTCGGACAGGCCTTCCATCAGGCGGTCCTTGATGCCCTGCCGGTTGATCGCCATGCTGATGGCATTGCGCACGCGCGCGTCCTTCAGCGGGTTCTTGTCCAGCGGTGCGCCTTCCTTGGTGGTGACGTAGGGCGACTTGTCGCGCTTGGCATCGAAATACAGGTAGATCACGCGGTGCGAGATCTTGGAGAAGAACGACAGCTTGGGATCCTGGCGCACCTTGGGCAGGTCAGGCGTGGGCACGTTCTCGATGGCCTGCACGTCGCCCGACAGCAGCGCCGCCAGGCGCGTCGCCGGATTGGGGATGAAGCGCAGGGTAACCTTGTCCCAGGCCGGCTTGGCGCCCCAGTAGTCGTTGTTGCGCACCAGCTCGACCCGGTCGTCGCGGGCATAGCTGACGAACTTGAACGGCCCGGTGCCGACCATGCCCTTGCCCTGCGCGAAGTCATCCGAGCTCAGCCCCTGCGTCGCCTTCTTCTGCACGATGAAGATCGACGTGAGGTCGTTCAGCATCAGCGGATAAGGCTGGTTGGTGGTCAGCTGGATGGTGTGCTTGTCGATGATCTTCTTGTTGACGATCGCCTTGGTGTAGACATCGAACTTGCCCGGGCTGTTCTGGATGGTGGCCGGACGGTCCAGCGACCAGATCACGTCTTCGGCGGTCAGCTCGGAGCCGTCGTGGAACTTCACGCCCTTGCGGATCTTGAATTCCCAGGTGAGGTTGTTGACCAGCTTCCACGACTCGGCCAGGCCCGGGATGATGCGGCTGTCCGGATCCATCTTGGTCAGCGAGTCGAAGATATGCTCGGAGACGTTGATGTTGGAGAACAGGTTGTAGAAGTGCGGATCCATCGAGGTTGGCGGCGAACTCATGGCCAGTTTGAGGTCCGCGGCCTGGGCGGTGCCGGCGAGCGCTAGGCCAAGGGCCCCGGCTACCGCCACCACACCAATTGCCTTCTTGAAAGTGCGAAGGGACATCGCGCAATTCTCCCTGTAGGAAGTGAAGCAGACGTTTTAGGATCGGCAATGCGCCGCGCCGCGGGTCACGCGGCGGCGCTGCGTTTTGGTGCGGTTTGGGGTGCGGTTGCGCATCACAAAGCGACGAAATTGCCGGCCGGGCACTTCAAGCATGAACTGTTCCAGCAGTGCGCATGTCGCGGCAATGCGGGGAAACCCACCCGCGCTGGCATATTGCACTGCGCCAACCTGGCAAGCGCGCAGGAAATCGCCGCATTTTGGCGCTTTGCGGAGAGGCATCGTATGATCGGGGTATCCAACGCTAACGCCCCTAACGTCCAGGGCAGCCAGGCATCATGAAGCTCATCCCCGAAATCCTGCAGGCACAAGCCGAAATCCGCGCGATCCGGCGCGACATCCACGCCCACCCGGAACTCTGCTTCGAAGAACAGCGCACTGCCGACGTGGTCGCGCAGAACCTGGAATCGTGGGGCATCGAAGTGCATCGCGGCCTGGGCACCACCGGCCTGGTGGGCGTGATCCGCAACGGCAACAGCCCGCGCACCATCGGCCTGCGCGCCGACATGGACGCGCTGCCGCTGCAGGAAGCGAACACCTTTGATCACCGCTCGCAGCACACCGGCAAGATGCACGCCTGCGGCCACGACGGCCACACCGCCATGCTGCTCGGCGCGGCGCGCTACCTGGCGCAGCACAAGCCCTTCGACGGCACCGTGCACCTGGTCTTCCAGCCGGCCGAGGAAGGCGGCGGCGGCGCCCGCGAAATGATCAAGGACGGGCTGTTCGAGCGCTTTCCGTGCGACGCGGTGTTCGGCGTGCACAACTGGCCAGGCATGCCGGTCGGAGCGTTCGGCACGCGCGCGGGCCCGCTGATGGCATCGAGCAACGAATTCCGCATCGTGGTGCGCGGCAAGGGTGCGCATGCGGCCATGCCCAACAACGGCAACGACCCGGTCTTCACCGCTGCGCAGATCGTGTCGGCACTGCAGGGCATCATCACGCGCAACAAGCGCCCGATCGATACCGCGGTGATCTCGGTCACGCAGTTCCACGCAGGCGACGCCACCAATATCGTGCCGGACCAGGCCTGGATCGGCGGCACGGTGCGCACGTTCACGGTGCCGGTGCTGGACCTGATCGAACGGCGCATGGAAGAAGTGGCGCGCGCGGTGGCGGCGGCATTCGACTGCGCCATCGAATACGAATTCCACCGCAACTATCCGCCGACCATCAACAGCGAGGCCGAGACCGGCTTTGCGGCCGCGGTCGCCGCGGAACTGGTCGGTGCGGACAACGTCGACAGCAATGTCGAGCCCACCATGGGCGCCGAGGATTTCTCGTTCATGCTGCAGCACAAGCCGGGCTGCTACCTGTTCCTGGGCAACGGCGACGGCGGCCATCGCGACGCCGGCCATGGCATCGGGCCCTGCATGCTGCACAACCCGAGCTACGATTTCAACGACGAACTGCTGCCGGTGGGCTCGACGTTCTTCGTGCGGCTGGTGGAAAAGTGGCTGGCGCCTGCGTGACGTTACGCACCTGAGCACAGCACAACGATAAAAAACTGGGGAGCATCCGCGATGGGCCGCCTGGCGCTGGATCGCGAGACAGCGCGCAGCTTCGCGCGCGTGGCGCTGGACAATATCCTGCGCCGCTATCCGTACAAGCTGGACCACATGATGGCCAGCGCCGGTGACCTGGCCGAACCGTCGGCCAGGCATCCGGTCTTTTGCGGCAGCTACGACTGGCACTCCAGCGTGCACATGCACTGGTTGCTGGTGCGGCTGCTGGCGCTGTCGCCGGACCAGGAGGAGGCGCCCCGCATCCGCGCAACGCTGGACGCCCAGCTGCGTCCAGAGCACATTGCGGTCGAACTGGCCTACTTCCAGCAGCCCCTTTCGCGCACCTTCGAACGCCCCTATGGCTGGGGCTGGATGCTGAAACTGCAGGCGGAGTTGCTGGCGCTGGCGCGGCAGGACGCCCAGGCAGCCACCTGGGCCGAGGCATGCGCGCCGCTGGCATCGCACCTGTCACGGCAACTGGCGGATTTCCTGGATGCAGCGGTATTCCCGGTGCGCACCGGCACCCATTACAACAGCGCCTTCGCCCTGGTCATGGCCATGGCCTATGCGCGCACACACCAGGACTTCACCTTGCGGCGCGCCATCGTGCGGCGCGCCCACCGCTGGTTCGGACATGATCAGAAATACCCGGCGCGATATGAGCCCGGCGGCGATGAATTCCTGTCCGGCGGGCTGACCGAAGCCGTGCTGATGCACGCCGTGATGGACGGCTGCGCGTTTTCAGAATGGTGGGAGTTGTTCGTGCCGGGGCAGGCGGAACTGGCTAATTGGCTGACGCCGGTCGAAGTGACCAATCGCAGCGACCCCAAGACCTCGCACCTGGACGGGCTCAACCTTTCGCGCGCCTGGTGCTGGCGCATGCTGGAGCCCGCCCTGCCCGAGCCGCTGCGGCCGCTGGCCATCCGGGCATGGTCCGATCATCTCGAGGCATCGCTGCCGCAGGCGGTCGAGGGCGAGTATGTGTCCACGCACTGGCTGGCCTCGTTCGCGGTGCTCGCGCTGGCCGAGCCTATCGGCGGCTGAAGGCGCCGCCGGGGCGCTTCAGTCCAGCGCGATGTCGCCGTACCAGGACTCGGCCTTGCTCTTGGTGTTGTCGGTATCGGTCATGATGCCCACGGCGATGACCGGGCCGGGGTCGGTCCCGAAGGCCTTGCGGTAGTCGGCGCGCAGGTCGCGCTCATGGCAACGCCACTCATTGGCGTGCTTCATGCCGCTATCCACCACGATCATGCGTACCCGGTCGGTGTGCGGGTTCTTCACCAATGAGCCTTCCGCGCGCCGTCCGCCCCAGATGTACATCAGCGTGGCGTAGGGCATTTCGCGGCCGGTGGTCAGCCGCGCCATCTCGTACATCAGCTGGTCTTTCAAGGGCAGCGCACCCTTGTCGCCATCGAAGGCGACGAACAGGCGCAACGGCGAATCCTCGCGCGGGCCGTGGCTGTTGTCGGCGTTGCGGATAATGCCGCTGGTCTTCCAGGTCCAGCGCAGCATGCCGGCATCGCGATCGTGCAGCGGGACATACAGGCCGGAGGCCGAACTCTCGGCCTTCGCATGGACGACCACGCGCTGGTCGACCTCTGCCATCGAATAACGGGTGGGCGTCTTGTTGCGGTTGATGGTCCAAGGCTGCCAGCCGACCGGCAACTGGTCGCGATGCGGTGACACCGAGAACAACGGCAGCGTGACCAGGGTCGGCGGCGGCGCGGCATCGGCGACTTCGCCGTCATCACCCGCCTCGGCTTCCGCCGCACTGGTGTTGGCGGCAGCCAGCGGGTCGGGCGACGATATGGCAGTCACCGCCGGATCCGTCTGCGCTGCCGCGTACGCGGCCATGCGCCTGGCGAATGCCTGGCAATCGATCGCGGAAGTGCCGGCCACAGCGGCCGTGTCACCCGGAGGAACCGCGGAAACAGGGGGAGTAGATGCGCATCCTGCCAGCAGCAGCGCGCCGGCGGCGCCAGTCAAAACCAGCCGAAACACCTTGGCCGTCATGTAACCCCTCGGAACCCGAATCCGGACCTGCTCTGTTGGCAAGGGTCCGGCTATTGCTCACTACTTGCTGCAAACACGCGTTGCAACCGCCTTCGTGCCGCATGTGGGCACTTGGGTGTCGACCATAGCAGAAGGCGGACAGTCCCGGAATGCTCGGCGACCCGCGATGCGGCATGAAAACAACGAGGGCATGCGTGCCTGCGCCGACCCCCGGGCGTTTGTGCCGCGCCAAAGCAAAAACCCCCAGCCTTTTGGGCTGGGGGTTCTGCGGAATAAGAGCCTGGCGATGACCTACTTTCACACGGGAATCCGCACTATCATCGGCGCGGA
>NZ_JBYTAG010000096.1:0-21092 GCF_058787995.1 Cupriavidus sp. FW305-27 | reverse complement strand
CACCCCAATCCCGCAGATTCCCTATGCAGCAGGCCCCGTGGATTCCCGGCGCACAAGCTTGATGGGCAGGATATCGTGGACAGGCGGCGTCAGTGCTCCCGCCCCAATGCGCTCTATCATGCGGCGCGCCGCCGTCCGGGCCATGGCCTCGACGGGTTGCTGGATCGACGTCAGCCCCACCAATGGCGATCCGGCGAGCGGCATGTCGTCGAAGCCAATGATGGACAACTGCCCCGGGACTTCGATGCCTTGCCGCTTTGCGGCCTCCAGCACACCCAGGGCAATCGTGTCATTGCCGGCAACAATGGCCGTGACCCGGTCCGGCCCATCGAGTATTCCCATCGCGCTGGAGTAGCCCGACTCGCTGGTGTAATCCCCCCACACGAGCGCGATACGGTTCGCATCCACGCCCGCATCCGCCAGCCACCTGAGTGCGCCTTGTGCCCGATCGCGGCTGGTCGAGGTGTTCTGCGGCCCCATGAGCAGGCCGATGCGCCGATGGCCAAGCTGGAACAGATGCTCGACGGCGACCGCGCCGGCGTGGATGTTGTCGATCTCGACAATGTCGGTCCTGACCCTGTCCACGGACCGCACGACGAGAACCAGCGGCACGCCTCGGGCCTGCATTTCCGCAACGACGGGCGAATCCAGCGTCGCGGTGGCGAAGATCAGCCCATCCAGGTATCCGTCGATCAAGGGCCGGAACGCCAGGAGATTGCGGGCATCGTTCATCGAATCGATCATCAACGTGATCTGATAGCCGTACTCCTGCAAGGCATCGTGCAGATGCGTCAGGAACAGCGTCATGAAGCGGTTATGCAGCGCCCCGACGACGACGCCAATCAGCTTCGTCGATGTCTTCTTGGCGCGCCGCCCCTCCGTTGGCACGCGGTAGCCCATGTCTGCTGCCACCGCCATCACCGCGTCACGCGTTTGCATGCTGATGGCAGGGTGCCCGGCCAATGCCCGGGACACTGTCGAAACGGATACGCCAAGCCGTTGCGCGACCGCGTCCAGCGTGACCTTGTTCGTCGGCTTGTCGCCTCGCTTGATGTTTTCTGGCTGCATGATTTGCATTCGTTTGCGTGAATGCTAATGCCTGTTGGGCCGGATGCTGGTGCCAGATAGGGAAATTCTTGAGGTTTTGCACCAGCCTTGCATGCAAATCTGCGCGTACATTGCATTTCACTGCGCTTGCCGCATCACAGGGCAAGTTTCCTTTCCCACCTCAGGAACAGCAAATGGCAATCCAGCACCTCAAGCATGGCCGCAGCGCCAACGCGTCGTCGCAGGACGCAGCGAAAGTACGCGACACCGTGACCGCGATTCTCGCGGATGTCGCCGAACGTGGCGACGCAGCGGTCGCGGAACTGTCCGCGAAGTTCGATGACTGGCAGCCGGCAAGCTTCCGTCTGTCCGAAGACGAGATCGCAGCCTGCGTGCGTTCCCTGTCGCCGGGGCAGCTCGATGACATCAGGTTCGCCCAGGCACAGGTGCGCAACTTTGCCCAGGCGCAGCGCGAATCGCTGCGCGATATCGAAGTGGAAACGCTCCCCGGTGTAGTCCTCGGCCACAAGAACATGCCGGTCGACAGCGTGGCCTGCTATGTGCCGGGCGGCAAGTTTCCCCTGGTGGCTTCTGCCCATATGGGTGTCGTGACGGCCAAGGTGGCAGGCGTGTCCCGCATCATCACCGCTTCTCCGCCGGTTCAAGGCAGGCCGAATCCCGCAGTCGTCGCGGCCATGCATCTCGGCGGTGCGGACGAGATCTACACCTTCGGCGGGGTGCAGGCCATCGCTGCCATGGCATTGGGCACGCAAACCATCGATCCGGTATCGATGGTGGTAGGCCCCGGCAACGCGTTTGTCGCGGAAGCGAAGCGCCAGCTCTTCGGGCGGATCGGCATCGATCTGATTGCCGGGCCCTCCGAAACGCTCGTCATTGCCGACGACAGCGTGGATGCCGAACTGTGCGCGACGGACCTGTTGGGCCAGGCCGAGCATGGCTTCAATACGCCGGCCGTGCTGCTGACGAACTCGCTCAAGCTGGCGCAAGAGACCATGGCCGAGGTCGAGAGAATCCTGAACATTCTGCCGACGGCCAACACCGCCGGCGTGTCCTGGCGCGACTATGGCGAGGTCATCGTCGTCGATACGCTGGAAGAGATGGTCAGCGAGGCGGACCGCATTGCATCCGAGCACGTGCAGGTGATGACGCGCGACCCGGACTACTTCCTGAAGCACATGAAGCACTACGGCGCGCTGTTCCTCGGTCCGCGCACGAACGTCGCTTACGGAGACAAGGTCATCGGCACGAACCACACGCTCCCCACCGGAAAGGCGGCCCGCTACACGGGCGGCTTGTGGGTCGGCAAATTCATCAAGACCTGCACCTACCAGAAGGTGCTGACCGATGAAGCCAGCGCCATGATCGGGTCGTATTGCTCGCGGCTGTGCGCCATCGAGGGCATGACCGCGCACGGCGAGCAGGCCAACATCCGCGTACGGCGCTATGGGCACAAGGACGTTCCGTACGGATCGGCGGTTCCCGCCTGAGTCAGGCTTCTCAGTGAGAGGCAAGCGGGCACTCGTCACCGGCGCGGGACGCCTGCTCTCTCACTGGATTGGTGCGAGACGCGTGGGCGCCGACACAGCGCTCACGAAGCGACCAGGGCGCGCCTGTCTGCCCGGCTGAGCCACACCACCAGGAATCCCGCCGCAGCCAGCAGGCCGCCAGCGACTGGCACCGCACTGTAGCCGAGGTCCAGGCTGATGACACCGCCACCGAGCGCTGCGCCCAGGGCATTGCCGAGATTGAACGCGCCGACGTTGATCGACGAGGCGAGTCCCGGTGCTTCCGCCGCGGCTTCCATCACCCGCATCTGCACCGGCGGGACGACCGCGAAGGTCGCGGCTCCCCAGGCCAGTAGTCCAAGGGCCGCGGTGACGTGGTGGGAGAGGGCGAAGGGGAGCACCAGCATGATGATGGCGAGCGCCGAAAGGACGATCTTCGTCGCGCCATCGAGCGACCAGTCCGCGAGCCGTCCCCCCACGTGATTGCCGACCGTGAAACCAATGCCGATCAGCACGAGCGAGACGGTGACGAAGGTGTCGGATGCGCCGGTGAGATCGGCAAGCACCGGCGCGATATAGGTGTAGAGCGTGAACATGGCGCCCGCGCCCAGCACCGTTGTCGCCATCGCCAGCAACACCGGCGGGCGGGTGAGCACGGCCAGTTCCCGGCGCACATTGGGCGGGGTGCCGCGCTCGCCCTGCGGCAACGCCAGCCAAAGCGCGGCAATGGCGACCAGCCCCAGCACCGCGGTGCCGGCGAACGCCAGGCGCCAGCCGACCTGCTGCCCGATCCAGGTTGCCGCCGGCACGCCGCCGATGTTGGCGATGGTCAGTCCCATGAACATCGTTGCCACGGCGCTGGCCTGCTTCTCCTTCGGCACCACGCTCGCGGCCACCACGGCGCCAAGGCCGAAGAAGGCGCCATGGTTGAGGCTGGTGACCAGGCGCGACGCCAGCAGCGTGGCGTATCCCGGCGCCAGCGCCGACAGCAGGTTGCCAACGGTGAAGATGGCCATCAGCGCCATCAGTGCGGCGCGCTTGCCGAAGCGGCTGAACAGCAGGGTCATCACCGGCGCGCCGACCATCACCCCAACCGCGTACGCGGTAATCAGCATCCCCGCGGTGGGGATGCTGACGTCGACGCCTTCGGCGATCACGGGGAGCAACCCCATCGGGGCAAATTCGGTGGTGCCGATGCCGAAGGCGCCGATGGCGAGCGCTAGCAGTGCGGTATTGGATTTCATCGTGGCAGATCCTGGCAGGTGCCTTACGCCGCGGCCTTGCCGTCGTAGGCGGGATAGTCGGTGTAGCCTTCGGCGCCGCCGCCATAGTGGAGCGCGCGATCGGACATGGCCAGGGGCCAGTCGTTCGCGAGGCGCGCGACCAGGTCGGGGTTGGCAATGAACGGCTCGCCGAATGCGGCAATGTCGATCAGGCCATCGGCGATGAGGTCCTCGGCGCGTGCGCGCGTCATGCCTCCGGCAAGGATCAGCACGCCCGTGAATCGGCTGCGGAACTTTGCAAGGAAGTCACCTGGCGTGGCCGAACTGCCGCGCGTGCTCTGATCCATCAGGTGGACGTAAGCGATATTGCGCCTGGAGAGTTCATCGGCGAGATGGAGATACGTTTCCTCGAGCTCCGCGTAGGCGGCCATGTCGCCGAGGCCGCCATAAGGCGACAAACGGATGGCCGTGCGTTGCGCACCGATCCGCGCCGCGACCGCATCGATGGCTGCCAGGGCGAAACGGGTGCGGCTTTCCAGGATGTCGCCGCGGAATTCATCGGTGCGATCGTTTACCGCCGGGTTCAGGAACTGCTCGATCAGGTAACCATTGGCGCCGTGCAGCTCGACGCCGTCAAAGCCGGCCTCCATCGCATTGGCGGCGGCCTCGGCAAAATCGGCGATCACGCCATAGACCTCGCCGGTCGTCAGTACGCGGGGCGCGGACACATCGACCGCACCCGGCGTGCCATCGGCGGTGTAACCCCAGGCCTTGGTGTTCTTCGCGGTCTGGCCGGTGGCACTGACCGGCTGTATGCCACCGGGCTGGATCGAAACATGGCTCACACGGCCGACATGCCAGAGCTGGGTGAAGATCGTGCCGCCCTTGGCGTGGACGGCGTCAGTGACCTTGCGCCAGCCATCGACCTGTTGTGGTGTGTACAGGCCAGGGTTGAACAGGAAGCCCTGGGCGCTGGGCGATATCACCGTGCCCTCGGTCACGATCAGGCCGGCGTCAGCGCGTTGGCTGTAGTAGAGCGCGTTGAGGTCGTTGGGAACCCCGTCCGGATTGCGGGAACGGGTCAGCGGCGCCATGGCGATCCGGTTAGCGAGCTGGCGCTCGCCCATGGTAAAGGGCTTGAACAGTAGACTCATTTTGGGACCTTGATCAGGGAGGGTGCGGCCACCGGGGGTACGTGGCCGCGGGCTCGGGAAGTTCGTCGATGGACCGCAGTTTGCGCGGTTTATATTTGTTGATTAAGCCGTGTATGGGTCAAATACTTTTGATTTCATATCAAATGTCAGGACCCGTCGTGCTGGGAGGGCAGGGCAGCAGCGGAGGCCGCCGCGCAGACCAGGCACGGGTGACCGCGATGACCCGGCGCTTATGCCGAAAAGTGCTCACCGGACCCATTGGCGCCGCGAGCGCCTTCTGAATAGGGATCGCGCGGGCTGTTGCCGCGTGCGCCATCCAGGTACGGGTCTGCCTGGCGCGCAGGACTGGCCGAGACACCGGTGCGGTCGAGTCCGGCAACCACTTGCAGGTCGGGATGCGAATCGGCTGCGTTGGCGCCGTCGTAGAACGGGTTGCGACGGTCATTGCCGCGCGCACCGTCCAGGTAGGGGTCGACCTTGCGGGTGGCAATGTAGCCATCCCGATTGGTGATCCTGGCACCATCGGTGTAGCCATCCCGGTTGCTGATGCGGGCGCCGTCGGTGTAGGCGTCACGAGGCGTGCTCACGCGGAATGCGCTGCCGGCGGTTTCCGGCTGAGCGGCTGCGTGGGCCACGCCGGCGGTCAGGGCGGCGGCCAATGTGATAGCCGTGAGGATGGTCTTTGCTTGCATGATGCTCTCCTGTTTAGTCCGATCGGCCGGGGCAACCTTTGGGTTTGGTCGCAGGGCCAGTCTGTCATCGAGATGGCAGCCTTTAAGTGATGCTATCTACTGGTAGATAGATCGGCGGATCAAAAAAAAGACTGCCGGGTTTCACTGTTAAGAATCCCGGCATTGCCCGGGGGTGACTGGAGTCTAGGTAGGAGCGGTATGTCTGTCCAAGACGGAATGCGTCGAACTTAAGACCTTCCAGGTCTTGCGGGTGCTCCCCTCTCCCGCTCGCGGGAGAGGGGCCGGGGGGAGGGCCGGCGCCTCAGCGAAGTCCGGGCCGCCACCCCGCAGCTCAGCAGTGCCCCCTACTTTTCTACAAGACGGCCCAGCGTCTCCGGCACGATCGTAGCGCCCACCAGATAGACCAGCGTGACGGCCGCGAGGAAAACACCAAGGATCACCGGAAGGTCGGCGGGCGTGCCGGCGGCGAGCGAGGCCAGCGTCGGCATCATCCCGCCGATGGCGAAGCCGATGTTCCACGACAAGCCCGTGCCGGAGGCGCGGATGCTGGTGGGGAACCGCTCGTTCAGGAAGATGAGGATCGGCGCGAAGCCGGCGCACCCGAGCATGCTGAGCGCCACCGCGTAGACGCCGCGCAAGGTGGCGGTTGGCGCGGCCGGCATCCACTGGTAGAGCAGGGGCATCAGCACCAGGCTGAGGGCGCCGATCAGCAGGAAGGCGCGCTTGCGCCCGACCAGCGTGCTGAAATGCCCCGCTGCCACCGATGCGACGATCACACCGAGGCTGCTCAGCATCAGGATGGCCGAGGACTCGCCGGGGGATGCCTTGACCACGACCTTCAGAAAAGTGGGAAGGTAGCCGGAAGTCAGGTAGTAGGCGCTGCCCGCGCCCACGGTCAGCAGGATGTTGACCAGCAGGATGCCACGATACTCGCGCGAGAACAGCGTGCGCAGCGGATGCGCTTGCGGCTTGGCGTGGCCGCTGGCGGCCTTTGCCGCCTGCAGCTGCTTCCACAGCGGCGACTCCTCCAGCGAGTTGAAGATGACCAGCCCCAGCACCGAGCTGACGATGCCGGCAAAGAACATGCAGCGCCATCCCCAGACCTCGAAGGCGTCGCCGGGAAACAGCGCCGTCATTGCCATGTAAGTGATCGACGCCAGCAGCGCGCCGATGCCCGCGCCGCCGCCGCCCACCAGGCCGGAAACCGCGCCGCGCCACGACGGCGGCACCGATTCCGTGCCTATGGTATGCGTCGAAGCGACCACGCCGCCGACGAACACGCCCTGCACCAGCCGCAGCAGGATGAACAGCGCCGGCGCGAAGAGGCCGACCTGGGCGACCGTCGGCAGCAGCCCGAACGCCGCAGTCGACAGGCCGACGCCGGTGACGGCCACCACCATGGCACCCTTGCGCCCGTGCCGGTCCGCGTACGCGCCGAAGATGGCCGAGCCGAGCGGGCGCATCAGCAGCGTCACCGCGAATGACGCGTACACGGCCGCCAGCGACAGCATCGCGTGCTCGGACGGAAAGAACAGCTTGCCGATCACCGGCGCCACGAACAGCAGGATAAACAGGTCGAACAGGTCGAGCGCCCATCCCATGCACGAAGCCGTCACCGCGCCCAGCACCTGCCGGTTGTTCGCGGCCACGGGCGCCGCGCTCTGCGCGCCGCTGGTCGGCACCTTGTCATTTGCCAGCACTTCCATCGTTGTCTCCATATATTTTTGAATGAACGGCTCCCCGCGATGCCCGCCAGGGGCATCGTCGATAGGTCCGTATGCGTCCGTATCTCCGGCGCGGCAGGCGGGTCAGCCCCGCCCGCGCTCAGCTGCCGCGGAAATCGGGATTGCGCTTCGCGTGGAACGCTTCCACGCCTTCGCGGAAGTCGTCCGAGCTGCGCAGGCGGCTGTAGCAGTGCCCTTCGAGTTCGATGGCGGTCGACAGCGGTGCGTCCTCGGTGTCGTTGAGCAGCTTCTTGGCGGTGCGCTGGGCCAGCGGGGAGAAGGCACGCAGTTCGTCGACCAGCGCATCGGTGGCGGCTTCCAGCTCGGCGTCAGCGACGCAATCCACGGCGATGCCCCACTCGTACGCCTGGCGCCCCGGGATGCGGCGCGAGCGCATGACGATGTCCTTGGTGCGGCCCACGCCCACCATCCTCTGCAAGCGCGCCGAGCCGCCGGATCCCGGAATCTGGCCGAGCTTCTGCTCGGGCAGCGCGTATTCCGTGGTGGCGGTGGCGATGCGGAAGTCGCATGCCAGCGACAGTTCGAAGCCCACGCCGAAGCAGTAGCCCTGGTTGGCCGCGATCACCGGCTTGCTGCAGCGCGCCGGCGCCGCCACGTTCCACGCGAGCTTCGACACATGCTCCGGCGACGCTTCCAGGAAGCCGCGGATGTCGCCGCCGCTGGAGAAATGCTTGCCCTGCGCGCGCAGCACGATGACGCGCACGCGGTCATCGGCGTCCAGCGCCTCGAACACGGCACGCAACTGGTCGCGGGCCGCCATCGAGATCACGTTGTAAGGCGGGCGGTGCAGGATGATGTCCGCGCGCTCGCGGGCCGGGTCGATCTCCACGGAAAAACCGTCGAGGTCCTGCAGGCGCTGCTGGTCGGGATGGGTCAGTGCGAAGGCCTGGGTCATGTCGTTACTCCTTGATGGGGTCGCTGTGGGGAAGAGAGGAAAGTGCGCTGTATTCGCCCGCCGACAGCTTGCGGCGCAGGATCTTGCCGACCGGCGATTTCGGGATGTCGGCGACAAACACGTAGTCGCGCGGGCGTTTGAAGTTGACGAGGTCGGAGCCGCGGCAGTAGTCGTCGAGCGCGCCCGCGTCGACACAGCCGCGCGGCTTGACGAAGGCCACCACCTTTTGGCCCCAGCGGGCGTCGGGCACGCCGGCCACCGCGACCTCGTCCACGGCGGGGTGCAGGGACAGCACCGATTCGATATCGGCGGGCGAGATGTTTTCGCCGCCGCTGATGATCATGTCGTCGACCCGCCCGGTGACGAACAGGTCGCCGTCAGCGTCGAGGTAGCCGATGTCGCCGGTGAAGTACCAGCCGTCGCGCAGGGACTTGGCATTGGCGTCGTCGCGGTTCCAGTAGCCCTCGAAGGCCTCGTCGCCGCGCAGGTCGGCGATGATCTGGCCTTCCTCGCCGGGCGCGGCCAGCTCGTCGGGCGAGGCCGCGTCAAGCCGCGCCACGCGCAGCCGCGTGTTGAGGCCGGCGCGGCCCGCACTGCCGGGTTTGCGTGCCGCGTGCTGGTCGACGCTGAAGGTGTAGACCTCGGACGAGCCGTAGTGGTTGACGAACAACTCCGGTCGGAACGCGTGCTCGAGCCGGGTCAGCAGGCCATCGTTCATGGCGGCGCCGGCGAAGCCGAGCTTGGTGACGGTGCGCACATCGTTGCTGTCGAAACCGGGCTCGGCCAGCAGGTCATGGTAGAGCGTGGGCACGAGATAGAGGCAGCTGACACGATGGCCGGCGATGGCCTGCAGCGCCTGCGACGCGCTCCAGCGCCGCACGCAGACGAATAGGCCGTCCACCAGCGCCATGGCCAGCAGGGACCGCACGCCCATGGTGTGGTACAGCGGCATTACGCCCAGCGTCCGTTCGCCGCGCCGGTACAGGTTCTGCGCAACATGCGCCAGCGCGGCTGCGCGTTCCTGCCGGTGGCGGCGTGGAACACCTTTTGGCTTGCCGGTGGTGCCGGAGGTGTACAGCATGAGCGAGATGTCGCCGGCATCAGCCTGCGTGCTGTCCCGGCGGGGCGTGGCACGGAGCAGGGTGTCGAACGACAGCGAGCCGCCCGGCGCGCCGTCCAGCGCGATGCAGGGGATTTCCTGCGCGGCGGGGCTGTCCAGCACCGCGTCGGCGCTGACCGGCTCGAACACCAGCGCCTTCACGCCGGCGTCGCGCACGCAGTAGTCCAGTTCGTCCGGCTTGGCGCGCCAGTTCAGCGGGACGATGACCAGGCCGGCGAACTGGCAGGCCCAGTGCAGGGTCGCCATCTCCCAGCGGTTCTGCAGGATGGCGAGCACGCGGTCGCCCGGCTGCAGGCCCAGGTCGAGCAAGCCGGCGGCCACGCCGCGAATGCGCGCAAGCCATTGCTCGTAGGTCAGCAGCAGGTCGCCGTCGACGATGGCGGGGGCGTGGGGGCTGCGCTCCACGCTTTGTAGGAAGGTGCGGCCGAGATCAAGCATCGCAGTGCTCCTCGGCAAGGGGTGCCGCAATCCGGCGCAAGCGCGCGCGGCTGGCGGCCACGTCGAGGACGGCGGCGACGATCGGCGTGTAGCCCGTGCAGCGGCACAGGTGGCCGGACAGCATGTCGCGCACCTGCGCCTCGGTCGGCTCGGGCACCCGCTCCAGGTAGTCCGCGCACGACATCAGGATGCCGGCCGTGCAGAAGCCGCACTGCAGCGCATGGTGGCGGCGGAAGGCTTCCTGCAGGTCGCCCAGGCCTTCGCGCGGGGCCAGTCCTTCGACGGTATCGATGGCGCGGCCATCGGCCTGCACCGCCAGCATCAGGCAGGAACGCGCGGCGACTCCGTCCACCCGCACCGTGCATGCGCCGCAGACACCGTGCTCGCAGCCGACGTGGGTGCCGGTGGCGCCGAGCTCATGGCGCAGGAAGTCGGACAGCAGCTCGCGCGGCGCGCATAGGCCGCTGCGTTCGGTGCCGTTCAGGGTCAGGGTGATGCGCTGGCGCTCATCGCGCCGCATCACCGGGGGCGCACCCAAAGGTGCGCCGTGGGGGGTCTTGCTCATCTTGCCTCCTCGATTACGCGCATGCCCAGTTGCCGCACCAGGTGGCGGCGGTACTGCGCGCTGACATGGGCGTCGTCCTGCGCGCCCAGCTTCCAGCTGAAATCGTTGATTGCCTCGGCCAGCGCCTTGCCCTGCAGGCGTGGCCAGGTCTCGAGCACCGGCCGGTCAGCCAAGCCGCCCACGGCCAGCGCAATGGCGTCGTCCGTGACGATGGCGGCGCACGCCGCCAGCGCGAAGTCGCCATGCCGGGCCGAGAACTCCGCAAAGCCGTAGCGCGCGCCGGGGCGCCGAAGCGGGAAGCGCACCGCTTCCACCAGCTCGTCGGGCTCGCGCGCCGTCATCAGCATGCCGCGGAAGAACTCGGCGGCCGGCAGCACGCGGCGCCGGCGCAGCGAGCGCAGCACCACCTCGCCGCCGAGCGCGGTGAGCACCAGCGGCAGCTCGGCGCTCGGATCGGCGTGGGCGATGGAGCCGCACACGGTGCCGCGGTTGCGGATCTGGAAATGCGAGATATGAGGGAAGGCGAGCGCGAGCAGCGGCACCTCGCTGGCCAATGACGGGCGCCATTCCACGCTGCCTTGCGTGGCGGCAGCGCCCACCACCAGATGGCCGTCTTCCACGCGCACGGTATCCAGGTCAGGGGTGCGCGAGATGTCGACCAGCAGTTGCGGCTGCGCGAGGCGCATGTTCAGCACGGCCATCAGCGACTGGCCGCCGGCCAGCACGCGGGCACCCTCGCCGGCATGGGCCAGCGCTTCCAGCGCATGCTGCGCGGATTCGGCGCGCAGGTAGTCGAATGCGGCGGGTTTCATCGACGGACTCCCAGGAGCGCCAGCAGGCGCGCGATCCAGCCCGGCTTGCGCGCGGGCTTGCCCCCGGCCTGGCGGCCGAGCGATTCGAACAGCTGGCGCAGCACCACCTTGGCCGCGCCTTCGAGCATGCGGCCGCCGACCGCGGCGACCTTGCCGGACACCTCGGCCTCGTAGTCATAGGTGAGACGGGTGCCGGCACCGTGCGGGGCCAGTTCGACCAGGCCCGCGCCGCGCGCGCTGCCGAGCGACGACAGGCCCGCGCCCGCGAGCCGCAACCGATGCGGCGGCTCCAGGTCGGACAGCGCGATCTCGGCTTCGTAGCGGGCCTTGATCATGCCCACGCCCACGGTCACGTCGGCGCGATAGCGGTTGTCGCCGATGGGCACGAGCGCGTGGCAGCCCGGCACGACCTTGGCCAGCGCCTGCGGGTCGAGCAGGACGGCGAAGACGGCCTCGGGCGTGGCGTCCAGGTCGACGGTGCCGCGCGCGCTCAGGGCCTTGCCGCCCTTGCCGCCGCTCTTGTTGTTTGCCGAGGCCTCTCTTGCTGCCTCGGCCAGTTCCGGACGCGATGGCGGCGGGTCGTCGAAGCCGATCATCGCCATCACCCTGGCGGGCGTGAGCGGCAGGCGGATGTCGCGCACGCCGAGCGCATCGGCCACCGCGTTGGCGACGCATGGCGGCGTGCTCATGTTGTTGCCCTCGCCGAGGCCCTTGGCACCGAGCGGCGTGAACGGGCTCGGCGTCTCCAGGTGGACGATGAGCGGGTCGGGCACCTCGCACGTGGTCGGCATCAGGTAGTCCGCCAGCGTGCCGGACTGGAAGCTGCCGTCCGGGCCGTAGCGGAACTCCTCCATCAGCGCCGCGCCCAGCCCCTGCGCGAAGGCGCCGCGGATCTGGCCGTCGGCCAACGCCGGGTTGAGCAGCTTGCCGGCGTCGTGCGCGGTTACGTACCGGTCGATGCGCACGCGTCCGGTGGCACGGTCGATCTCGACGCCGCACAGGTCGAAGGCAAAGCCGTAGCAGGCGGAGGTGTTGACGCGGTCCTGCTCGTCCGGAGCGTCGAGGTTGGGGGGCGACCAGAACACGGTTTCGCGCAGGCCGGGCTCCTCACCGGCCGGCAGCAGCTGCGGCGACCAATGCGGCGCGTTACTGGCCGCGCGCGCAAAGGGCAGGGCGGTATCGGGCGCGCCCCGGCGCACGATGCGGCCATCCGCGAAGACCAGTTCGGCCGGGTCGCAGCCCAGGTGCGAGGCCACGATGCGCGCCAGCTTGTCGCGCACGCGCGTGGCGGCCAGGTGCACGGTGCCGGCCACGGCGCCGGCGAAGCGGCTGGAATAGTTGCCGGCGGCCACGGACCACGCATCCTTGTGCGTGTCGAACTCGACGTTGACCACGACGTCGCCCGGATCGATGCCGAGCACGTCGGCCACGACCTGCGCCGACACGGTCATGTGGCCCTGTCCCGCCGGCGTGGACGCGATGGTCACCACCACGCCGCCGAGCAGGTCCACGCTGACCGTGGCGCTGGCGATGGCGCCGTTCTTCGGGCCCGCCTTGCGGCGTGCCTCGGCCGGCGTCGCGGTGGTGATATAGCCCATGTTCGACACCGAGGGCTCGACGATGGCCGCGAAGCCGATGCCGTACAGCCTGCCCTCGGCGCGCGCGGCGTCGCGGCGGCGAGTGAGTTCACCGTAGTCGCCCGCTTCCAGCGCGCGCGACAGCGCCAGCTGGTAGTTGCCGGAGTCGAGCAGCGCGCCCGCCGCCGCGCGATAGGGAAAGGCATCGGCGGGCACGAAGTTGCGGCGGTAGACGTCGAGCGGATCCAGGCCCAGCTCCACCGCGATCCGCTGCACCAGCCGCTCCAGCGCGAAGTACACCTGCGGCCCGCCGAAACCGCGCACGAGGCCGGTCGGTGTCTTGTTGGTCAGCACCACGCGGTTGCGCACCAACAGGTTCGGGATCGAGTAGGCACCGGTCAGCAGGCCATGCATGCGGTAGAAGGTGGCGGGCTCCGGCGCACGCAGGTAGCCGCCGCAATCCTCGAGCTGGTCGTACGAGAGCGCGACGATGCGGCCGTCCGCCTCGACCGCGGCTTCCAGGGTGGAAAGCCGCGCGGTGGCAGACGTGGCGGCGCTCAGGTGCTCGAGCCGGTCTTCCACCCACTTCACCGGCGCGCCCGCCTTGCGCGAGGCAAGGCACATCAGCACCACGTAGGGGAACACCGCCTGCTTGACGCCGAAGCTGCCGCCCGAGTCGCGCGGCGCGACATGGCGCAGGCGGTTGGCCGGGACCTGCAGCGCCATCGCCATCACGGCATGCAGCGAGAACGGCCCCATGAAGTTGGAAGTGACCTGGTAGCCCTCGTTGCCCGGCAAGTGCTCGGCAACCACCACGCCACACTCGATCGGCGTGCATGTGTTGCGCGGGTAATGGGCGGTCAGCGCCACGCGGTGCGGCGCGGCGGCAAAGGCGGCCTCGGGGTCGCCGTAGCGGAAATGGCGGTCGCTGGCCACGTTGCTGCCGAGACCGGGATGCAGCACGCTCGCGTCGTCGGCGATGGCGGCCTCGATCGACACCACCGGCGGCAACACGCGGTACTCCACCCGCATGAGATCGAGCGCATCCTCCGCCAGTGCGCGGCTCTCGGCCACCACCACGGCCACCGGCTCGCCCACGTAGCGCACGCGCTCCATGGCCAGTGCCCACTGTTCCATCGGCGCCTTCACGCCCACCACGAAGGGCTTCGACCAGGAAGGCAGGTCGGCCCCCGTCAGCACGGCACGCACGCCCGGCGCCTGCAACGCGGCGGCGCAGTCGATGGCGCCGAGTTCGGCATGCGCGTGCGGCGAGCGCAGGATGGCGGCGTGCAGGGTGCCGGGCCTGACGCCGAGGTCGTCGGCGTAGCGGCCGCGGCCGGTCAGGATGGCGGCGTCCTCGACGCGCGGCATCGGGCGGCCGACATGTGGCGCCGGCCGGGTCTGCTGTGTCTCCACCGTGCTGGTCGTTTCGCCAGCATCGAATCTTTTCATTTGCGACTCCGTGTTGCGAGACGGTTTCGGGCCGGGAGGCCAGCGGAACCGTTCAACGTCAAACAGAGATTAGGGAGATTTAGATATAACGACTAATATTGTTTTTTGATCTATGCAATCAAATATTATGATGTGGCGATAGCTAGACTTACGCTCCTTGATGACACCGGATGGCGAGAAAAAACCTGTTTTATTGCGACGCCAGCGTTTGCGGTCGCCATCAAGGAAATTGATATAGTTGCCGCACTTATATTGATATCTGCCTGCACATGGACCTCAAGCAAATCCAATACTTCATCGCGCTGTTCGAGGACGGCTCCGTCACGCGAGCGGCCAAGCGGCTGAACATCGTGCAGCCGGCGCTCAGCATGCAGATCGCACGGCTGGAAGAGGAATTCGGTCAGAAGCTGTTCGAGCGCATCCCGCACGGCATGGTGCCGACTGCTGCAGGTCGCATGATGTACCGTCTGTTCCTGCCCATCGTGCGTGACATCGCCGGCGCTCGGCAGCAGATGATGCAGCGAGAAGAGCAGATGGCCGGCCGCATCACGCTTGGCGTGGTGGCGTCCGAGACGGAGAGCGTGCTGGTGGATTCGCTGGCGCGTTTCAACGCGCGCTATCCGAACGTAGAGGTATCGGTCGCGGACGGCTTCAGTACGGCTCTGATCGATCTGGTTTCCGCCGGCCAGCTTGACGCGGCGGTGGTTCATCGCCAGCGCGGCCGGCTGGCGCTGCAGGTGCAGCCGATGCACGACGAGGAGATGGTGCTGGTGACCAGCGCAGAGCACGGCCCGGACCTTCCGGAATCCGTGGAGATGGCAAAGCTACCGGCACTGGAGTTGGTGCTGCCGACCAAGCGCCATGGCCTGCGCGTCGTGCTGGACACGGCCACGCAGGCGCAGGACGTCACGCTTGCACCGAAGTTCGAGATCGACATCCTCGGCACCATCGTGCGGTTCGTGCAAGCCACGCGCTTTGTCACGGTGCTGCCGCGCATCGTGGTGCAGCGCGCAGTGGAAGATGGCAGGCTGCGCATGCATACCATTGTCGCGCCGCGTATCGTTCGGCATCTGGTCTGCGTGAGCCATCCGCAACGGCCGTTAAGCACGGCAACTGAGGCGTTGATCGCCATCGTGACCGAGGAAATCAGGCGGGTTTCTGGGATGGAACAGGTTCCGATCGAAGGCGGTAGCCTGACCTAGCGCTCCGTTCCCAAGCCGATCCGGTGTCGCTCCTGCGTGGCATTATGCCGCGCATCCTCTTCGCTATGCAGATAGCCGCTCGTGTCGACAGCGAGCTGTAAGCCCGAAGTTTGTCGCGCGCAAAGCGCAGGTCAACCTGCTGGTCGGCCATGTGCGAGCCGGCGGTGTGGCGCAGCCAGTGCGCCGAGGCGCTGGCCAGCCCCGCAGCCTGACCCTCCCACTCGGGCCCGCGCGCGCAGGCGAGCGGCTGCCATGGCGAACACTTCCTTCAGCACCAGGTGCGGCCGCCCCGCGTGACAGGGCCTGGTTGTCGTTCCGACGGCCGATGACGGGCAGCACCAGCGGGCGCGTCTCCCCAGGCTGCGGAGTAGGCGGCAGGCCGTGGGCGCGGCGGTAGCGCGCCAGTTCGGCGATCAGCTCGTCGGTGGCCGGCACCAGGCGTAGAACAATGCAATCCTTTCTTCTACGACGACGGCAAGGTCCTCCACGCGAGTTCGCCGTCTTCATACAAATTGCGGAAAACCCAACTTCCCTTTGTTCTACGCGTGATCAACGGTGACCTCGTCGAGAGACTCGCTAGGTATGAGCCACCAACGGAACCCAGGTCAAGGGAAGTAGTTGAGTTCCTGGAGCAACTCGGGCTCTCGGAGTTTGAACCCCAAGGTTTTTAACGCTCCCCGATTGCAGTGGCACTTTTGCTTTCACTTGGATCGAAGGTAAAAGTGTCATTTCGCACGCAGTCCGCATGAAGTTTGCCACTTCGCATCCTAGACTTCGAGAGCTGAGAGCTGAGAGCTGAGAGCTGAGAGCTGAGAGCTGAGAGCTGAGAGCTGTCCGTTCGTTCTTGATCTGATGGAAAATTTTCCGCATTTCACGGGAACCGGTCGCGCTTGCTTGACCGTCTGGCGCACACCCATTGGAAGCCTTTCCCGAGGCTGGGACGACGATTGACGGGTCGGGAAGCTGCGCGCTCCCGAAATTGCCTCAAACAAAAAGGGGAACCTAAAATGCGCCATTTCGCTGCACTGGGTTGTCTGGCGGCTGTCGTTTTGTCCATTCAGGCCGCGCCGCTGCCCGACTCGAACCGGCCGGCACCCGGCACGGAGGCAGCGCGTTCGGCCCGCCTAGTCGACCGTGACGGCGACCGGGTTTCCGATGATCTGCAGGCGCGGATCGCGGCGGCACGGCCAGGTGACCTCGTCCGTGTCGTCGTCACGTTCAGCGGCCCGGGCACTGCGGCCACGGCGCGGCAGGCGGTCGGTGCTTTCACGCTGGACCGCGAATTCAGGATCATCCGCGGATTCTCCGCCACCATGACGACCGCCCAGATAAGGGCGCTGGCGCAGCAGCCTGGCGTGCGGCGGATCGAGGAGGACTTCACCGTTTCGACCAAGCTCAACGCCGCCCGCGCCGACTTCGGCACGGAAGCGGCACGCGCCAGCTTCGGGGTTGACGGCGCCGGCATCAAGGGTTGCATCGTCGACACGGGCGTCGATCCGAACCACGAGCAGCTTGACGCGCGACCGATCCCGTTCTTTGATGTCATCAATGGACGGACCAGTGCATATGACGACCACGGCCACGGCACCCACGTCGCGTCGATCGCCTTCGGCGACGGCACGGGCGGCTCGGGCGCCGCCACCTACAAGGGCGTGGCGCCCGGCGCAGTGATCTACGCGGCCAAGGTGCTCGACCAGTCCGGCTCCGGACTCGAGAGCCAGGTCATCGCCGGCATCGACTGGTGCGTGTCCCAGGGGGTGCGGATCATTTCCATGAGTCTGGGCTCCAGCGCGCCGTCAGACGGACAGGACTCCCTGAGCCAGGCCGTCGATGCAGCGGTGAGCAGCGGTGCTGTCGTGGTGGTGGCGGCCGGAAATTCCGGCGACGAACCAGGGACGGTCGGCTCGCCCGGGGCCGCAGCGCAAGCCATCACCGTGGCGGCATGCGCGGAGTGGTCCGCTCCCGCCGGCGCGCCCAACCATTCGGACGGCATCTACGTGACGCCGTTTTCGAGCCGGGGACCGACGCTGGATAGCCGTGTCAAGCCGGACATCTGTGCACCCGGACTGACCATCACGGCTGCAGAGGCCGGCACGGTCAGCGGTTATGTAACCTACAGTGGCACCTCCATGGCCACGCCGTTCGTCTCCGGCATCGTCGCCCTGGCGCTACAGGCGAATCCGATCCTGTCGCCAGCGGGCCTGCGGCAGAAGCTCGAAGCCACGGCGCAGGACCGCGGCCCCGCCGGCAAGGACAATGATATCGGCGCCGGACTCCTTGACGGCTACGCGCTGGTGGCCAGCGCCAAGGGGGGCACCAGCTACCAGCCGACCGTCTTTCCGACGTATCGCAGGGTCACCGGCAGCGTGGCGAATCATGGTCAGTGGAGCTACACGTTCTCCATCGCCCAGGCTGACCTCGGTGTTCCCATCGGTGCCACGGTCACCATTAACGGCCAGGCGAAATGCATCCTGCCGCTATTGGGCGGCTGCTTCGCCGCGCAGTGGGATCCCGATCTCGACGCCCGGCTGCTGGACCCCAACGGCGTCGTGCTGTCCGAGAGCCTGTGCATGGCCGGCGTCGAATGCGGTGGCATCGGCCGTCAGGAAACACTGCACGCACTGCCAACCGTGGCCGGGACGTACACTATCCAGGTGTCCCCGTCCGAGGACAGCGTGAACCTGGGCAAGGGCGGCAGCTTCGCCCTGGACCTGTCGAGCGGCCCTCGAGCCGGCATCGCGAGTCTGCCCGTGGTGCACGTGGGCGGCCTGAGCGCCAGCAGCACCGGAAACAAGACGGGATGGACCACCACCGTCACGGTCACGGTGCACGATGCCAGCCACAACCCGGTGCCGAACGCAACCGTGAGCGGAACCTGGAGCGGCGGCTACAGCGGGAGCTCGGCCTGCACCACGGGCGCCGGCGGACAGTGCATGGTCACGAGCGGAACGATCTCCAAGCGAAAGAACAGCGTGACCTTCGCCGTGACCAACATCACCGGCACGCTCACCTACCAGGCCAGCAGCAACGACATGACAAGCGTCACGGCGACAAAGCCGTGATGCGTTCGCGCGCGGCTGCGACCGGCATCGCTTCGATCTCAGCCCTGACCGCGTTCCACAGGTCGTGGCTCAGGTAGCGCGTGATCCGCGGCCGGGTCGGGGGCGCCCCGGCGAGCGAGCGCGAGCGGATTGCCGGCCAGGTAGCCGGCTTCGGTCAGCCACGCGAACACTCGTTAAGGATAGCCAGCGCCTGGCGCACGCAGGGGGGCGCGAGCTTGCCTTGGCTCGTTTCCCAGGGATTGGCCAGAACGATGCCGACTCCTTCGAAGTCTTTGCTGTTACGCGTGGCCAGCGCGGCGGCGTGGTGCAGGCAAATAGCTGCAATCTGCGCATCCGCCATGCTAATCGGACGACCCGCGTGCTCTCGCCGGGATACGAGCGCGGCGTAGTGAACGGCGGCGTCCTCGTCGAAAGGAAGCACCCGGCCGGCGAATTCCTCATCGAGCATCTGCAGCGCGGCTTCCTCTAGTCCGGTTTTGCGGCGCCCGTCCGGCAAACGCGCTATTCCATACAAGAGTTCGGCAACCGTCACGGCGGTTATGGCTAGCGATTCTTGTTCCTGCCGGTCCAGCCAATCGACGACGGCTGGCTCCGCCTAGGCCCGCATGAGCTCCGACAGGACATTGGTGTCGAGGACGATCATTCAGGCAAATCCGCCGACCGCGGTCGCTCCACGCGCAAGGGAAGATCCAACCCCGGATCGGCTAGTGTTACAAATCGCTGATGCAACCGGCTTCCCAGGCCGCCCGGGGGCCCGGTCGCTTGTTGAGCGCGCGCCGCAGAATCTCGCGCACCTCTTCCTCCATGGAGCGGCCGTGCTGCGCGGCTTCGATGCGCAGGCGTGCTTTCAGCTCGTGGTCAATGTTTCGAATGGTCAGCGTGGCCATGATACGAGCCTGCAGCGGGCCTTACGCACGGCGAAATCGAAAGCCTCAGTGGACTGATCCGGGACCTTGCCGCACGTCACATGACGATGATTCTTGTCGAGCACCATGTGGACATGATCATGGCTGTTTCGGACCATGTGACCGTCCTGGATTACGGAAAAGTAATCGCGTCGGGGCCGGTGGCCGAAGTCCGAAACAATCCTGCCGTGATTGAAGCCTATTTTGGCTCAAGCAAGTCACAGGAAGATCCTGAGCCTGCGCTGGAGGTGCGGTCATGAGCAACCCCTTATTGAAACTTGATGGCGTATCCGTGAACTATGGACGGATCGAAGCGGCACGTGCGGTTTCCCTCGAAGTTCACGAGGGCGAGTTCGTCAGCATCATCGGATCAAATGGCGCTGGAAAGAGCTCAACTCTCAAGGCCATCGCGGGGGTCGTGAAGCCGGTTGCCGGCGCCATTACTTATGCAGGGAAGCAGGTGCATGGCCGTGGTCCGCACGAAATGGTTGCGTGCGGAATCGCGATGGTACCAGAGGGGCGTTACGTTTTCGCGGATCAGACCGTGGAAGACAATCTCATCCTCGGTGGCTACATACACGCTCAGCGAAAGGGCGTCGCGTCCCTGCGGGGAGATATCGACAGGATCTACGACCTCTTTTCACGCTTGAAGGAACGGCGATTGCAAGCTGCAGGTTCCCTCTCGGGTGGCGAGCAGCAAATGCTTGCGATTGGTCGGGGGCTATTGTCCAAGCCCAGGTTGTTGATGATCGACGAAGTATCTCTCGGTCTAGCGCCCAAGGTCCTCGATTTTCTATTTCCGGTCTTGAAAGAGTTGAACCGGCAGGGCTTGGCAATTCTGCTCGTCGAACAACTGGCCGTGCAGGCACTTTCCGTAACCACTCGTGCTTACGTGATGGAGAACGGTCGCATCACCATGAGTGGTCCGTCGGCACAACTCGCCGGAAACCCGGCGGTGATGGAGGCATACCTGGGAAAGGCAGCTTGAAGTCTGTCGCCCTATTGGTCCTATTGGATTGTCGAATCACCGCTGTATCGGCCGACCGGTCGGTAAGAGGAATTCACGTGTTTTCACTGAGAGTAAGAAAGGAGAAGGGAAATGCCACAACGTATCGTTGACCTGACGCTGTCTGACAACATGCCGGCGCACAAGCTGTTCCAGCGTCCGATCGTCACGCCGCATCTGACGCATCAAAAGACACAGTCCTTTGGCTTGGTCGTGCCGGAAGACAAGATGACGTTCGCCACGACGTTCATCGCTACGATCGACCATATCGCGACGCACGTGGATGCGTTCTATCACACCAATCCGGACGGCTTGCCCGTGGACGAAAGCCTCCTTGACGATCCGGGAGTTTGAGCGGTGGCTAGTTCTCGAGATTGCCGAACGCTAGCTTTGCCACTTGAGCAGCGGCGTGACTTCGTAGCTCATGTAGCCGCCGACATAGTGCTTGGCAACGTTACGGATTTTGCCGGTCAACAACGACGTAAAATCGTACGCGGCCGGGCTGACCTTCATTCCGATGGCCTTCTCCGCGTTGGGTGGTCTTGCGGCATTGCTCACACCTCTTCAACAGCGACGAATACAGCACAAGCGAAAAACGAACTTGCATGATGATAGTGACTACCCTAGACTGACTTTCAAATCGATAGCAAGCAGGTCTCTCGAGGAAGCCA